>CAZLDA010000143.1:0-8302 GCA_964557875.1 uncultured Pseudomonadales bacterium
CTCGCGCATCAACTCGAGGTTCTTCTCGTGTACGGAGATCGCCCGCTCTTCGAACGGGAATGCCTCCTCCTGAAGCGCGTCTTCGTAGTCCGAGAGCTTGGAGCCCGTCAGCCCGACAGGCCGCTCCGAATCGATGAGCGAATTTCCGAAGTTTGAGTACACCTCCGCGATGTAGAACGTGGCGGCTGCGGTGACGTCACCGACTTCGTACGCTACGAGATCGCCGAACGTCTTGATCGCGGCATCCATGTCCCGCCGTTTGTCGCGCAGGCTGCGTTCGAACGGCTGGCGCAGTTCGATCGCGGCGAACTCGGTGTACGTCGGCTCTGCCAACGTGAGCGCGGCGCGCGCCGCAACGTTGCGCGTACGATCCGTTCGTTCGCCACCGGCAGCGCTGTCGATCTGCACGATCTTCACGAGCTGTTCGTGATAACGCGCGGTATCGCCGTTCGCCTTCAGGATCGTGGCCATCTTGGCGCGCGTTTCCACTGCAGTTTCAACCGGTTTGGGAAACTGCTCGACGTAGCGCCCGTACGCATCGAGCGCGTTGTCGCTGCGGTTCGATTGTTCGTACAGACTGCCCGCAAGCAGCAGTGCTTCCGCGCGCAGCGCCGGATCTTCCGACTCCTTCGCAACGCGTTCGTACTCGGCAGCCGCCTGCGACAATTCGCCCGCTTCGCGATGCACGAAGGCGATCTGCTTCGTCGCTTCCTTCTCGAGCGCGTGGCCCGGGTTCGAAAGCCGGAAGTCGTCGAGCACTTGGGCGGCGTCGTTCCAGTCCTGAAGGCGAATCAGCGCAGCGCCTGCATCGTATTCGGCCCCCGCGCGCATCGACGACGTCGGCGCGAGCTCTTTGATGCGCAGGAAGTGATCCGCCGCAGCGCGATAGTCGCCGGCGTCGTTCGCCTGCTCGCCTTGCTTGTAGATCGATGCGGCAAACGTTTCGACAATCGCGGGGCGCGTTTCGTCGTTGTCCAGCGTTACGAACGTGCGCTTGGCTTGTGCGGCGTCGGCTTGCGGGTAGTCGGCGAGATCGAACGATGCGTGAGCGACGACGAGCCAGCCTCTGCGGACGACGCTCGGATCGGCATTCGGGAAGCGCTCGATCAGTTTCTGCGCAGAGCTGCGCGCCAGCGGATAGTCCTGAATCTCGTACAGGTCTTCGGCCGCAGCGCCCAATACGACGGCAGCGTGTTCGTGTTGCGGGAACGTGTCCGCGAATCTCAGCGAGCTATCGACCGTCTCGCGCTTCGCAGCGGTCTTCGCGTCCTCGCCGACCACCTTGAGATGTTCGCGATGCGCGAAGATCGCCGCATAGCCGGCGGCGGCGGCCTTCTCGTGCGGTTGATAGTCGTATGCGGTGCGTTCGTACTCGCGGGCGGCGCCCGCGAAATCGCTTTGCTCGCGCAACAGGTCGGCGAGCTGATAGTTGATCGGCGGTGTTTCCGGATCGTCGTGGAACGACGCGATGAACTCGGCGTACCAGTGCGTCGCCTCGGCGAAGTTGGCCGGCTTGTCGTCGACCTTCGTCGCGTCCTGATACTGCGCGTGATAGTGGTTCGCGAGGTCTTTCAGGTTGCTCTTCACGTACGCGAGCACGTCGGGCGACTGCTTCACGTCGAAGTACTGCCAGTAGTCGGCGTGTAACCCGTAACGCGTCGCGAACTCCTTCTTCGACTCGAGCACCAGCTTCGAGAAACCGCCCTGGTCGTAGATCTCGACCACGCGCATGCTGAAGCGCGGCGCGACGGCGTGATGCGGGTTCAGCGCGACGAACGAGCGGTAGACGGCGGCTGCGTCCTGGTAGCGACGCTTCGTCAGGTAGAACTCGGCAAAGTTGCGATACACGCGGTCTTCGTAACCGCGATGGCCGTTCGTGGCGAAGTACTCGTCGATCACCTCGGGTCCGCCGAGGTTCGAGAGGCTCAAGCTCACCACCTGCAGCGTATCGTCGATCCGCTTCGCCTCTTCTTCTTCGTGCTTCGCATCAAAGTCGTAGCCGGTCGAGACTTTGTAGTCGAGCAACGCGAAGTACTGATGCAGCGCCTCTTCGTAGAACTCCTGCTTGTACAGCGACCAGCCGAGTTTGTAGAGCGACAGCTCGTAGAACGACGAGGTGCTGCCCATCGTGACGACGGATTTGTAAGCCGCTTCGGCACTCGCGAACTTGCGCCGCACGAAGAAGTACTCGCCGCGGCGGAAATACACTTCATCGACGTATTTCGACTGCGGATATTCGGCAATCAGCCGGTCGATGACTTTCTGCGCGTCATCGGAAGCCCCGAGCTCGTCGTACGCGCGCGCCATCTGGTACAGCACCTGGTCGTTGCGCTCGTACCACGGGTAGTCGTTGAGGATCTTCTTGTACGTCTTTATCGCCTGCAGCGGCCCGCTCAGATCCACATCGACGCCTTCCGGCAGCTGCGACTGATCGAGATCGTTGGCGCCGAAAAAGAACTGCGCAGTCGCGCGCGCTTCGAAAGCGGCAATACTCGCGTCGGCTGCCTTGTCGGCAGCGCTGTCAGATGTGGCAATTTCCCGAGCCGGATCGGCCTGTTTGTGTGCCGTGATCGCGACCGGAACCACATCACCCGCGGTGCGCTCCGGCGCCGGTAGATCAGCACGGCTGCTCTTGCCGCCCGCCACGCCCCCCACCACACCATAGTCTTTCTCGATCTGCAGGTCGGCGAGGCGCCGCATTGCCTCGGGCGCCAACTGATGATCTGGCGTCGCGTTCAGGAACTGCCTGTAACCCGCCATCGCACTCACGAGGCTGTTGTCGACCGGCACTTCCTCGAGGTCGGGCTCGACGTGGCGAAGCTCCGAAATGGTGCCGCGCTCGTCGCGCGTCGTTTGGCAGCCGACGAGAAGGAACCCCGCAGTAAGCACCGCCGCCGCTCGTCTCATTCGACTTTCGCCTGCTGCTGCGTGGCGGTGGCGCGGTCATAGCTGTCGGCCATCGCATACCGCGCGCGCACCTGATAGTCCTCGAGTCGCAGCTTCCGAACCTCGAGCTCCGCGATCGCCACGCGTTCGAGCACGTTGCCCTGCCGCGCCATCAACAACTTCGTGTTGCCGATCGCTTTCTCGACGCGCGCGCGTAATCGCTTGATCGGAGGGCCGTAACCCTCGTAGCTGTGGGTCGCCGCCTGGCGCACCCGAACGAATTCGTTGTACTGGGCGTTCAACTGATCGACGGCCTGCTGTGATTCCTGCAAGTGGTCGTAGAACCGCGTCAAACGATCCTGGTATTCCGTCTTCAGGTTCCACGTCACCAGGCCGCGCAACCGGCCCGCGCGCGCGATGAGGCTTTCGTTGGGGCCGCCTTCTGCCGCAGCGATTCGATCGTTGATCTTGTTTAACGCGGCAACGAGCAGACGTTCGTCGCTGGTGGCGAGCAGATCCGGACGCGGCGCAACGAGCATGCTCTGCATGCGATCCTGCAGAACCTTGTGCTGCTCGAGCCGTATGCGGCGCCGCGAATCCAGTTCCCGGAACTGCTGATCGAGGCCCGGCAACAACGGTTCGTAGTACGCGCGCCGCCGTTCGATCAGATCTTCGTACGCTGCAAAGCTGCGCTGCCACGTGTCGAGGCGAACGCGCAGGTCATCGAGGTCGAGGTAGTTCTGCAGCGCCGTCTGGAAGTCGTGCGACGCAGACAGTTCAGTCAGGTAATACGTTTCCGGCGATTCCGGCAGAGAGCGCAATCGAATCACCCAGTCTTTGTCCTGGCGAACTTCCTCGCGCACCAGCGCCTTCAGGAATCTGCCGCTTTGCACGCTGTCGATCGACGCGTGCAGCTTGTCGAGCTCCGTGCCGTAAGACGCCAACGCCTGGCTATACAACAAAGCAGCGCGACCGTAGATCGCGAGCTGGCTATATGCGTATGGCAACGCGAGCATCGCTTCCTGCACCGATGAATCCGTCTGGTCGCGCTGCACCAGGATGTTCCACGGCACCATCGCGCTTTCGTAACGCTTCGCGGACACGTCGGCCCAACCGGAACTCAACAACGCCTGGTTCGAGAACGGACCGGACAGCCGCACGCGTTCGAGAGAAGTCTTCGCCTGTACAAAATCGTTCGACTGCATCAGCAGCGTGCCGCGCACGAGGTTCGACTTGTCGCGGATCGCCATCGTCTCCTCGTTGGGAGCGTTGACTGCGCCGGCTTTGTCGAGCTCTTCGAGTCCCGCCTCGCGGTGATCGCCGAGCAGGTATGCCATTGCCAGGTTGTAGTCGGAGAAGCCGACCAGCGCCTTACCGCCCGCGAGACGCTTCAGAATCTGCGCGGCTTCGTCGGCACGGCCGGTATACAGGTAGACGTTCGCGCGCAGGAATTCGACGTCGTCGCGAATCTTCTCCGGCACACGCCCATGGATGCGGTCGAGGCTGCGCAAGGCATCGGCCAACTGGCCTTTCTGGAACTGAATACGCGCCAACCGATACGCGGCGTCATTGCGAATGGATTCATCGACGTTGCCTTCGAGAACCGCCGTAATCGCATGTCCCGCGCGCAGGTGCATGCGGTAGTCGAGTTCGAAATCGCCAACCGAAAATTCGGCCGAGTCGATCAACGGATACAACGAATCGAGGTTCGGTTCGTCGAGGCCGTGGTGCTGCGCTAGTTCGGCGTCGAGCCGCGCGAGCGCATCGAAGTACAAGCCCTGCTGCGCGTAGAAGATCGCCTCGGAGAAATACAGGTCGCGCGGCCGCTGGTCGTGGGTCTCGCCCGCAGCCGCGAACGGCGCGGTCAAGACCACGATGACTTGCATTGCGATCCGACGAACGTTGAGAGACATGGTTACCAGTTCTGGAGTTCGATCGCTTCCGCGCCCGAGCCGGCCAACGCGACGCCGAGTAAGCGCGGATCGATGCCCTTGTCGAAGGTGAACTGGCGGCTCTCCTTAAAGTCTTTGCCGTTTTCGAGCTTGCCGATCACCGACACTTCGAGTTGATGCGCACCGGTACCGTAGTTGCCGGTGTATATCCGCTGGATACCGCCGCTCTTCAGCGCATCGAGCTCCTTGAAGCTATAGATGTGGTGAGTGGCGAGTTCGCCGTCGATGCGAATCTGCACCGCGTCGAGGCGGAACGGATCCTGCGGAGACAACGAAATGAATACCGACACCTGAGTGTTCGAGGGGAACAGCAGCCGCTCTTCGAGCTGGCTCAGGTCCGACCCGATACTGAGGACATCGGTTTTGATCTCCTGCACTTGCTCGTCGAGGCTGCGCATCTCCTGCTGAGAGCCGCCGTCGGCCCAGCCGGATACCGACCAGCCCGACACAATCAGGATCAGAAAAAACAACGGTGCGAACGACGTGTTCATCACTACTCCCTGCTCGTTCAGACTTCCCCGCGGCAGACAGCGGCGCGCCTGTTACATGGCGAGCACAAAGTCTTTACGAATCGTGGAGACGGCGTTGTGATCGACAACGCAAATGCGTCCGGCACACGGCAGAGCGATTCTGGACACGTGAACTCGCGCCGGTTGGTTACGGGCAGTTCTATCGCACCAACGCGCCGAGTGAGGCGCGCTTATGCAGACCAGGTCTCGGAACAGGCGAGATACGGATCACACGGATGGGCAGAGAGCCCGGACGCACGGATATCGATCACGGACCTCGAACCCGTCACGAAACCCGGAACCCCTTACGGACTCAGGGTTCTTTTATGGCGCGGTCCGCGGCATATTGACGGCTTCGTCAATCCGGCTTTTCCTCCATGCGCGTTCGACTGGCACTGATCGTCGTTCTCACCGCCGTGTCCTGCGGCGCATCCGGCCAGATTTTTCGCACTGTCGACGCGAACGGTAACGTCGTTTTCACCGATATCGCGCCGGTCGACCGGTCCGGGCAGACGCCGTCGACCGCAGTGACGGTGCCGCCGACGAATACGGTGCCCGCGCCGGCGGCTCCGGCTGCCCGAACGAACGATGCACCCGCAGTGACTGCCGAAGTGCCTTACACCGCCGTCACCGTGGTGTCTCCGCCTGATGGCGAATCGATTCGCGAAAACGCCGGCAACGTTCGAATCGAGGCGGCCACCACCCCGCCGCTCCGGGCGGATCACCGGCTGCTGCTGATACTCAACGGCACACCGAGCGGGGTCGCAGCGGTGAACGGCGTCTTCCAGCTTTCGAACGTCGATCGCGGCTCGCATACGGTGAGCGTGCGCGTGGTCGATCGCGACGGCGGCACGATCATCGAGAGCCGCACGACGACGTTCCATCTGATGCGAGCCGCCGCCTCGCCGACCACTCCGGTTCCCCTGCCGCGACCAACCAGCGGCAACTGACCCACGCGGCGGCTCGAACCGCCGTGATCCGTGACTAGATCCGCGGAGAAGCCGACCACACTCTCCCGACGATCCTATTGAGGGGACCAAGACCCTCGCAAGAGTGCTCCCCCAAGGGTTTCCCCTCAGTGTCTCGCCGCGGCCGATGCGGTAGTCTGCCGAGCCCAATAAAAGCTCAATGAGAGAGGTTCTCATGCAAATCCCCCGGACGTTCGCGTTGGCGATCGTTGTTTCGCTGCTCGGCGCCGACGTTTTCGCTGCCGAGCCTGGCGTGCACTTCGATGCGAAAGGAAAACCGCCGTCTACGTTCACGAAAGAAGTGTTGCGAAAGGCGGCCACCACGCTTCCGTTCGCCGACAAGCGCGACTTCGAGGAGCAGGCGAAGGGTTTCATCGCTCCGGCCGAGAACACCAAGATCATGGCGGACGATGGACACGTCGCCTGGGACATGGATCGCTTCCAGTTCCTCAACGGAAGCACCGGTTTCGACAGCGTCGATCCGTCGCTGCACCGCATCTCGGTCCTGAACATGAACTACGGTCTTTACGAAGTGATTCCAGGCATCTATCAGGTGCGCGGCTTCGACCTCGCCGACATTTCGTTCGTGCGCGGCAAGAAAGGCTGGATCGTGATCGACCCGCTGACCACGGCGGAGCCCGCGCGCGCTGCGCTCGCGTTGTTCCAGAAGCACATCGGAAAAGGGTTGCCTGTGACCGCGGTGATCTACTCGCACTCGCACGGCGACCATTGGGGCGGCGTACGTGGGGTCGTCGACGAAGCCGACGTTCGTGCAGGCAAAGTGGCGATCATCGCGCCGCGCGATTTCATGCAGAACACGATTTCCGAGAACGTATACGCCGGCAACGCGATGAACCGCCGGCTGTTCTACCAGTACGGTTTGTTGTTGCCCGCGAGTCCGTACGGTTACGTGGGACAAGGCCTCGGTCAGGGTGTATCGGCAGGACGCGTGGGATTGATTCCGCCGACGAAGATCGTCGAGAAAGACATCGAAGAGATCGACGTCGACGGCGTGAAGATGGTGTTCCAGAACACGCCGCGCACCGAAGCGCCGTCCGAGATGAACACCTATATCCCGTCGATGAAGGCGCTGTGGATGGCGGAGAACGTCACCGCGACGCTGCACAACATCTATACGCTGCGCGGCGCTCCGGTTCGCGATCCGCTCAACTGGTCGAAGTACATCGCGCAGGCGCTGTATCTATACGGTCAGCAGGCCGAAGTGATGTTCGCGTCGCACCACTGGCCGCGTTGGGGTAACGCGCGGATTCAGGAAGTGTTGCGCGGCCAGCGCGACCTGTACGCGAACATGAACAACCAGGTGCTGCATCTCGCGAACCAGGGCGTGACGATCAACGAGATTCAGAACGTCTACAACATTCCGGAGAGCATGCTGAAGCAGTGGTATCTGCGCGGCTATCACGGCTCGGCGCAACACAACAGCCGCGGCGTCATTCAACGCTACCTCGGCTTCTGGGACGCCAACCCGACCACACTCATTCCGCTGTCTCCCGCCGACTCAGCGCCGCTGTACGTCGAGATGATGGGCGGCGCCGACAAGATCCTCGCGAAAGGCAAGCAGCTGCACGACCAGGGCAAGTACTTACTTGCGTCGGAGATCCTGAACAAACTGGTGTACGCGCAGCCGGACAATCAGCAAGCGAAGGATCTGCTCGCGGACGTTTTCGAGCAGCTCGGTTATCAGCAGGAGAACCCGGGGCTGCGGAACAGTTTCCTCGCGGGCGCATACGAGTTGCGGTCCGGAATACCCGCGGCCGAAACCGCTAACTCGAGCAGCCCCGACGTCATCCGCGCGATGTCGACCGAGCTGTTCCTGAACTTCCTCGGCATCCGGATGGACAGCACGAAGGCGCAGGGCATGCGCTTCACGATCAACCTGATCACGCCCGACAACGGCGAGAAGTTCATCATCGAAATGGAGAACGCGACGCTGACGAACATTCAGGGTTTCCTCGCCGACAAACCC
>CAZLDA010000144.1:0-8294 GCA_964557875.1 uncultured Pseudomonadales bacterium
GCGCTGTGAAGTGGCGCTACCTGGTAATTCTCATCGGCTTCTCGACGGTCATGATCGGTGGCTGGTTCGCGAAGCATGTACCGATGGGATTCACATCAAAGTCGGATCGCAGTGAGTTCCTCGGAAGCCTCGAACTACCGCTGGGTTTTGGGATGCTCGAAGGTCGTGGCGCAGCGCTTACCATGGATCAGGCACTCCACACTGTTGAGCACGTCAGGGACGTCTTTATCACTGTTGGTGCGGGGAGCCAGGGCAAGGTCAATCGCATCGATTTGTACGCCACGATCACCCCCAAGCAACAGCGTGATGTCAGTCAATTCATTGTGATGGATGCAGCGCGCGCGGCCGTTGCGAAGGCAGTGCCGCTTGCGCAGAAAATCACGATTGCTGAAGTGTCTTGGATTTCGGGTGGTGGTGTGTCGAGTTCAGACATCGAACTCGTGTTTCGCGGCTCCGACCTCGAAGAGCTGCAAACGAGCTCGGCGGACGTCGCCACGCGTCTGGCCGACCTGCCGTCGCTTGTCGACATTCACTCGACCTATGAAGAGGGGCGCCCGGAGCTGCAGATCTCAATCGATCGTCTGCGCGCCGGAAATCTCGGTGTCGGCGCCCGAACCCTCGCCACGACCGCTCGCACGCTGATTGGCGGGGAAGACGTGGGCACGTTCGAAGACAAGGGGAAACGTTACGACGTTCGCCTGCGTCTCGACGAAGATCAGCGCCAAAATCTATCGCAGCTCGGGCTGATCCAAATGCGCGCGGCTAACGGCCGCCTGATCGATCTTGCGAGCGTCGCGCGAATCGACTTTGCGAGAGGGCCCTCTCAAATCGATCGACAGGATCGCGCGCGAAAAATCTCAATCTCTGCAGGAGTCGCGAGTTCCGTCGCGCTAGGAACCGCCACCGCAGATATTGAACGTATGCTGGCGGCACATCCCGTTCCCGCCAGCGTGCAAATCTCCTACGAAGGCATGTCTCGACGCATGAATGAATCGGCGGCGGCAATTGGCTTCGCGTTTGGCCTTGCGCTGATCGCGTTGTACATCGTTCTCGCGAGTCAATTCGACAGTTTCGTGCAGCCGCTCATCACGATGGTAACTGCGCCGCTGTGTTTTTCCGGCGCATTCGCGGCGATCTACTTCGGCCACATGGAACTGTCGATGTTTGCTCAAATCGGTTTGATCGCGTTGATGGGCATCGTCATGAAGAACGGCATCCTGCTGGTCGATCGAGCCAACCAGATTCGGGCGACGGGGATCGGCGCTGCCGCTGCGATGGTACAAGCCGCACCTGAACGACTGCGGCCCGTACTGATGACCGCCTTTGCTGCCGTATTCGGAATGCTGCCCGTCGCCTTCGCCAACTCTGACGGCGCGGAATGGCGCAACGCAATGGGATTCATCATTATCGGCGGATTGTCATCATCGACTCTGCTGACGTTGCTGGTGGTTCCCGCCGTGTACGCCATTCAGGAAGATGTGACTCGACTCGGAGGTGTCCTTCGAAGAGTGCGGAGCCGGCGGTCCGCCAGAGTCCAAGCGAACAGTGAACTCAAGCTGACGGAACCGAATCAACAGTAGCGCTCTGGCGCGCGAGCGGGACCTTACGAGAGCGACGAAGCAAGATTTCGCGATCGCCTCGCTATTCCACGGAAGGCATCAACGAATTCATGCGCTCGTGCGTCTCGAGATACTCCTGCACGATCTCCATGAGTTGTTCCTTGGCACCCATGGTGCGATTCATACGACCGACGATCTGGCCGACTGGAACGAACATCACGTCACGCGATTGTTCCGGATACTTGCGGATTCGCGCTACTGCGTTGCCGATCGCCATCATCTGAAGCGGCGCCTTCAGCGACTGTGGATTGTTCGCCACATCCCACGCTTCGGTCCACGCGTTCCTCAGCATCCGAACTGGCTTGCCCGTAAAGCTGCTCGACCGCACGGTATCGGAGCTTTTTGCCGCGAGTAACAGTTCGCGCTCGACGCGGCCGCTCGCTGCCTCGGCAACCGTCAGCCAAATGGAGCCACACCACACACCCTGCGCGCCCATCGCCAGCGCCGCATACATCTGTCTGCCGGATCCAACCCCACCCGCGGCGAGTACCGGCACGTCGCCGGCGATGTCGACGACCTCGGGCCATAGCACAACGCTACCGATCTCACCGGTGTGTCCACCGCCCTCTCCGCCTTGAGCGATGATGAAGTCCAAACCTGCTTCGACGTGGTTGCGCGCGTGCTTGGCCGAACCACACAGCGCACCAACCAAGCGCCCGCTTTCCTCAATCTGCTGGACGATCTCCCGCGGCGGCGTGCCGAGCGCATTCGCGATCAGCTTGACGTTGTCGTGTTTCAGCGCGATCTCGACGAGCGGCGCCGACGTCGCTTCCGTCATCATCAGACGATCTTCCGCCCGTTGTCCTGGCGGAAGCCGGGGAACTTCGTGCGCATCCAAGATCGCATCGGCGAATTCGCGATGACCTGGTGGGATCGCGGCACTGATCATTGCGCGCAATTTCTCGGGATCGCGCTCTGCCTGTCCCTCGTAGCGGTTTGGAATGATGACGTCGACGCCATACGGCCGACCGTTGACGTGCTGATCGATCCAATCGAGTTCGACGCTGAGTTGTTCGGGGGTGAATCCGACCGCGCCGAGCACGCCGAATCCACCTGCATTCGAAACGGCAGCCACAACGTCACGGCAATGGGTGAAGGCGAAAATCGGGAAGTCGATACCAAGGCGTTTACAGAGATCAGTTTGCATCAACGTCCCCTGAGAAGAATTTGTGTGAAGTTCTCGAGCTAATCAATAAGGTTGGCAAGCGCGTCGCTGACAGATTCGCAGAATTCAGTCGTCGAGGCCGCACCGCCTTGATCGGGCGTGAGGTGCTGCCCGATCACATACGCGCGTTCGACCGCCTGGACGAGCCGCCGGCCCGCGACGCCGTACCCGAGGTATTCGAGCATCATCGCGGCGGACAGGATGGTCGCTGTCGGATTGATCGTGTTGGTGCCGGCGATGTCGGGAGCCGATCCGTGCGCCGATTCGAAGTACGCGTAGTCGTCACCGTAACAACCACTCGGTGCGAGCCCCAGACCGCCCACCACCGCGGCCGCGGCATCTGAGAACAGATCGCCATAGAGGTTCGGAAGAAGCACGACGTCGAACATCTGCGGTTTGATGATCAGCTTGTGTACCAGGTCATCCGCAAGCAAAGACTCGAAGGTGACGTCGGGGAACTCTGCAGCCGTCGTGCGGGCGACGTCGAGGAAGTAGCCGTCCGCGATCGGAGAAATGTTGTGCTTCGTCCCACACGTGACCTTCGGAGGACGCCCCTTTTCCGCAGCGCGCTTCAGGGCAAGTCTGCAGGCGAACGCACTGGCCGCGCGAGTACGGCGCTCGGTAATCACCTTGAGGGCGTAGCGTCCCGGCCCGAGGTCGGATACAGGCTTACGCTGGAGACGGCTGACGAACTCGCGATCATCCAGATCGCGAAGATCGCCCTCGACGCCGACGTATAGATCTTCGAGATTCTCCCGGACGATCACCAGATCGACCTTTTCCGGGCGCAGGAGTGGGCTGCGACAACCCGGGAACCATCGCGCCGGCCGGACGTTGGCGTAGGTCTCGCGCCCCCAACGTAGATACCTGAGCGCACGGCCACTCGGGCCGCTCGTGGACCCGAACAGCGTGGCATCCGAGTCATCGATCGCGGCCTTCGCCGCCAGTGGGAAGGGATCGTTACACAGCTCGATGCCTGCATTTCCAACAGGCGGGCGCACCCACTCGATATCGACGCCGAGCTGATCTACTAGCGCAACGGTCGGGTGAAACGCCTCGGGCGCTGCGTCTTCCCCGGGGATCAGTACGACCCGTTTGTTCACGGTGTCGGCCCGCTGGCAGGTTGGCCCGACAAACACCCCATGCTCAGCGGACGGCCGGCCCGCAGATCCCCGTGGCACTGACTAACGACCCAACGTGGCCGCGGAGGGTACCGTGCCACACTGCCGCATGCGGAAGTAACGCGCCTCGTTTTGCCAGCGGTAGGAGCCACGGCCGATCTATCGTTTAGTATGCAGACTGATCATATACACAAAGCATGCCTCAAGAAACATTCGGACTTTCACGGGTCGCAATGTGTTCCCGGGGCACAGCTGAGGCGGCCTCGCGTCATCGCAGACAGACACCCCATCGCGCGCTCGTCGGGCATCAGGGTGCCGAAGAAGACGGCGCTCGGAACAAGGACGACGCCGCGGCAACCGCCCGGTCGCGCTGGAACACTTCCGCCTCCAGCGCGGCAATGCGTCGTCCTGTTTTGACGAGGCGCACCTGGATCGTCACGCACGCGTCGACCGTGCTCGACGAAAGATAACTCGTCGTCATGTTGACGAGCCGCGGCGGCGCATCAAGGCCGTAGTGTGCCATCGCGGCCGCAGCCATCGCACACTCCATCAGACCGAACAGTGCGCCACCGTGAAATGCTCTCAGCATCGGATTACCAATGAAACGCTCGTCCGGACCCGCCTCGAAGCGACCGTCAGCGAGCGAACGTAGGCCAAGATGAACCGCGTAGGGTATCCGCTTGAGAGCGGCGTCGATCGTGGTCACGACGGAGCTCCGCTCAAGCGATTTTCCATATGCGCCAACATCGAGAGTCCGCCTGGCGTTCCGGTGACGATGAATCGTGCGGTAGCATGACCGATCAACCGATCACCGGCCCACACGTCGCCCGTCAAGTACGCGACTTCGTCCTCGATTCCCTCGCAGCGGGCGGCGACGATGACGTCTGCTCGGGCCGCCGGAACGTGGATTTCGTCGTAGCGGAGCTCCAGTGTTGCGATTGCCTGCGGAGAGTCCAAGCGCAACATAAGCGCGAAGCCCATCGCCGAATCCATCGCGGTGACGATGGCGCCGGCATGGAGCGCGCCGCTGATAGCGTCGCGCCTCAGCTCGTCCGCATACGTCAGCTTCATCCTGACCTGCTCGCGCGTCGCTTCGATGACGTCGATGCCGGCATGCGCGGTGGCGGCAGAACCCAGTCGCGCGCGCATCTCTGGATTCAAGAGCATCTCGCGCAGTCGATCTGTCTCAGACAAAATGACCCTTCCAGTTGCGGTGTGATTCGGTCCAACGAAGCAATGCCATTGTCCGGTCGGCCTTAACGAATCGCTGCGCTTCGTTGAACAACTCGTATTGTAGGCCGGATTCGCGTTTTGCCCCCTTTCCCAAACCCTCAGTTGATTGTAAGCTACTTTACGTTAATCGGACGCGAGCGATGCCGAGCAGAGAACATCAAGCGATGGTCGCCGTGTTGGTTGCCCGGCGCACCGCGCCGGCGCAGTCGATCGAGCAGCAACGCGCCAACTACGAGAGCCTGTTGAGCGTTATGCCGCGACCGAGCGACGTGCTGATAGAGGCGATAGAAATCGGGCGCTGCAACGCGGATTTCGTGAGCATCCGGTCCCGCTCCACTGATCGGGTCATCCTCTATCTCCACGGCGGCGGTTACGTGATCGGCTCCAACATAGCGTATCGCGAATTTGCCGGGCGACTGGCGCGCGCCACCGCGACCCGCGTCTGCGTGCTGAACTATCGCTTGGCGCCGGAGCATCCGTTCCCCGCCGCGCTAGACGATGCGACCGCCGCATATCGATGGCTTCTTGAGAAACGCATTGCACCGAGCAGAATATTCATTGCCGGCGATTCCGCCGGCGGCGGGCTGACGCTCGCAACCTTACTGGCGCTGCGCGACGCCGGCGATCCGTTACCGGCTGCTGCCGTGTGCCTGTCGCCCTGGGCGGATCTGAGCGGGCACGGAACCACCGCCGCGCCTGATGTTGTCGACGATCCGCTCGTTGAGCGCGAAGCACTGCAGGCCATGGCACGACTCTATGCGCCCAACGACCTGACACACCCTCTGGCATCGCCGGTGCACGCCGACTATGCACGAATTCCGCCACTCCTTGTTCTGGTCGGGAGTCGCGAAATCCTACTGGATGATGCCGCACGAGTAGCCGCGAAGGCGCGAACTGCGGGTGTCGACGTGACGTACTTCGAAGGCAAAGGCCTGATCCACGTCTGGCCGGTACTTGCACCAACCGCACCGGAGTCGGCAGCAGCGCTCAAGCGGATCGCTGGCTTCGTTCAGGCGAATTCGCCGTGAACTGCGTCCGGCTGGCAAGAACGCGATCCGTTTCGACAAACATGCGCACGTGCGCCATGATGGAACCGTTAGGCTACAGATGGTGATCGACTCGCGTTTCCCGAGGTTGACCACGGCGGTGTTGCCCGGCAGAAACGTATCAAACGACAGGCAAATCCACGTATATGATTGACGTAGCGACGCCGAAGGACAGAATTGCAAATAGAGAATTCGATTCGCGAGAGTTTGTGCTGGCCGCGGAAAACCTGGTGCACATTGCAATGACTTGCGGCGAAACGCTGCCGAAATGCACCGACTCGAATCACGACGACTTCCACGCGTTGCCTGCCGCCATCGCGACAATCGGCTCCGCCAGGCATCTGCACCTCGACTTCCCGTCACTTGGCGGCATTCCAATGGACGGTGGCAAATCGGTACGAATCCTCAGGCCGACGGGCAGGCGGTTGGTCGCCAGAACACATGCACGTATACGACAGAAGCGCGGTCGGCAAGTGACGCGGCACCGGTGCGACGTTCGAAGATCAGATCGAGCAATGGAGCGAACAACGGGAGTGAGCAATGCAGTTTGACTTGATGGTCGGCAATATGACTTGGCGGGAAAGCGCCGAGCTCGCGGTGCAGTTGCAGCAGGAAGGCTTCTCCGGGATGTTGTTCACCGAGGCGGGTCAGGTACCGTGGATGATGATCACAGCGGCTGCCATGGCGGCACCGAAATTGGCCTTCAGCACCGGCATCGCGGTCGCGTTTCCTCGCAGCCCGATGATCTCGGCGCAGATCGGCTGGGAGTTGGCGCGTAACACGGAGGGCCGTTTCAGACTCGGGCTGGGCAGCCAGGTGAAGGGCCACGTCGTCCGCCGCTACGGGGCGGTGTATGACAAGCCGGCGCCACAAATGCGTGACTACGTACAGGCGGTACGGGCCTGCCTGCGGGCGTTCCGCGGCGAACAGGCACTGTCGCACGACGGCCCGTACTACAAGCTGAATTACCTGCCCGCACAGTGGTCGCCACCTCGCCACGAACACGAGAACGTGAAGATCGATATCTCCGCCGTCGGTCCGTTGATGAGCCGGGTTGCCGGGGAACTGGCCGATGGCGTGCACGTGCACCCGATGCACTCCATCCCTTACATCCGCAACCGTCTGCTGCCCGGGATCGCGGCCGGCGCCAAACGCGCGGGGAGATCGCCGGATCAGATCGAACTCATCGTGCCCGTTTTCGCCGTCGTCGGGGACAGTCCTGAAGAGCGCGAGCCGCTGCTGCGTCGAACCCGGATGCAACTAGGGTTCTACGGATCAACGCCGAACTACGCCTTTCAGTTCGATGACCTCGGATATGTCGGCACAACTGCCAAGCTCGGCGGCTTAATGAAAAACAACGATACCCAAGCGATGACCGAAACCATCACCGATGAAATGCTCGCGCACTTCGCGGTGGTAGCCAAATGGGACGACATGGCGGACCGGCTCGTCGAGCGGTATCAGGGCACGGCCAGCCGTGTCGTTATGTATCTTGCTGGCGAGAGCATCGCGCGCAACCCGCGCAGTCTCGGCCGTTGGGGCGAGATTGCACGAGCCGTCACGCATCGCTGACGCGAAGCCGCGACGGACCTCGTAGGACATTTGCAACGCTCGAACACCACCGGAAGAGCAAACAGGACCAGGACCATGCACAACGTCAATCGCGCCGCACTGTTCTTTGAGCCGGGCAAACCGTTCGAGATCGCGGAGCTTCCGATTCCGGACCCCAAGCCGGGTGGCCTCACACTACGGATCACGCGGGCGAACATCTGCGGATCCGAACTGCATATCTGGCGCGGTGACGGTCGGCTTGGCCAAATCTCGACGCCGCAAGGACGCATCCTCGGGCACGAAGCAACCGGTGTCGTTCACGCGCTCGGTGCAGGTGTGAGCCACGATTGGGCCGGCCACCCCATCGCCGAAGGCGATCGCATCGCCTATCAATACTTTCAACCGTGCGGTCGGTGCCGCAGTTGTACCCGCGGCGCATCGGAAGCCTGCCGCAGCAGCTTCAGCATCCAGCGCGGCTCGCTGCGCGAGTGGCCCTACACGCGCGGTTCTTTCGCCGATTTCCTGTACCTGCATCCGAACCAGGCATTCTTCAAGGTAC
>CAZLDA010000145.1:0-8188 GCA_964557875.1 uncultured Pseudomonadales bacterium
GTACGCTTTGGTCGCGGCAATTCGCGTGGTGTGAAAGTAGCTGCCGTCCCAACTGTTGTGGCCGGATTCCGATCCATTTGATAGCGCGAGTTGCAGCGCCTTCACTGAAACGATGTGGTGTTTGCCAAGGCGCTTCGCGATTTCCGGCGTTGTGAGAATGGCGCATGCTGCGCCATCGGATACGCCGCAGCAATCGAATAGGCCCAGCGGCTCGGCGATCATCGGCGCATTCAGTGCCTCGTCTTCGGTGATGGCCTTACGCAGGTGCGCCTTCGGATTCTTTACACCGTTCGCGTGGCTCTTCACCGACACGTGCGCAATGGCGCGCTTCAGGTCGTCGCGATTGACGCCGTGCTTGGCGCGATATGCGCTTGCGAGTTGCGCAAAGCTGCCGGGGGCCGAGGAATTCGCTCCCCACTGTGGGGTGAGCGTTCCACCAAGGCTCCCCGGCAAACCGCCGTACCCCGTGTCCTTCAACTTCTCCACCCCCAACGCGAGTGCGATGTCGCAGGCGCCCGAAGCTACCGCATACACCGCGCCGCGGAATGCCTCGGACCCCGACGCGCAGAAGTTCTCCACACGCGTTACTGCGATGTTCGGCAGACGCAAGGCGATGGACAACGGCAAGCCGCCTTTGCCGACGTTGATCTCTTCGTAGTGCGTGGAAAACCACGCTGCGTCGATCTGGCTCTGATCGATTCCCGCATCGGCCATTGCCTCGGCGAACGCCTCAACCATCAGTTCTTCGGCGCCTGCCTCCCAGCGCTCGCCGAACTGGGAACAACCCATCCCCAGTATCGCCACTTTGTCCTTGATGCCTCGCGCCATGTCGGTCTCCTGATCGTCTGCAAACTGGCCTTATCAACGAACTCTCTACGCAGCTTCGCTCTTCGCTGCCGCCGCGCGCACCGGCACGGCCTTCCAGAAATAGCGGACGAAGCCGCGTATGTGATCAAACGATTTGATTCGAAACATCATCCGCACAGAAATGCCGACGTCGACTTCGCCGACGTTGACGTCCGTGAAGTCGGTCATGAACCGGCCGCCGTTATCGAAAGTGATCATGCCGTAGTGCGAAGGTGGATCCGCGGTATACGTCAAATAGTCGGCCGACCAAGTCAATACCGCCGCGCGTTCGTCGCGGAAGCTGTGCGGTTCCTGGGTGTGCATCGCCTTGCACTGCGGGTTCACGCAAATGTCGGTGCGTGGAAACTGCAACGTGTCGCACTGCGTACAACGCCCGCCGACAAGGCCGAGCAACATGTCACGCTTCCGATACGTTACGGTCATCGCAGTTTTGTAATCGTCACGCTCTGCGCGCATGCCTTTTTCGAGCGCGATGAGGTCGTTGAACGCCAGGTACTTCTGATAGTTCGCTTCTTCCTGACGGTTGGCCAGTGCCGCAACGATTCCACCGGCTGGTTTGAACGTTGCCAACGCTGGCGTGGCGCGCAGCACGACTGCGTCGCAACCTTGGCCGAACCCGACCAGCAACAGCGTATCGCCGGGTTTTGCGACGGTTTCGACGGCGTGCAACAGCATCACCAACGGATGCGCTACGCCGGTTTCTCCGCAGACCGCATCGAGGTTGTCGCGCACGGCATCCGCGGAAATTCCGGACTGCTTCGCGATGCCTGCCACTGCCCGCCCGATGGTGCTCGGCATGATGAAGTGCGAGACCTTCGACGCACTAACGCCTGCCTTCTGTAGAACCTTGGCGATCACCGGCGGGACGATCTTTGCCAGGCCCTCGTCGCGGATCCAGCGCTCTTCCCACGTGTAGTCGAAATCTTCACCGGCTGCACGAAAGTGATCGACGAAATCGACGGTTGCAGAGTGCACGGCCACGAACTCGAGCAACGGTTGGTCGTTGCCGATCGTCACGGCTGCCGCGCCATCTCCGAATGCGAGCTCGCCGGGGCTGGCCGCCTTCGTACGACGTTTGTCGGCAGCAACTACGAGTGCGCTTTTGTAGAGGCCACTCTGAACTCCGGCAAAACCCTGAATCAGTGCCGTTACGCCGGCGCGCTGAGATGACGTGACATCGGCCGAAGCCAGATCTTCGCCGAGGGACAATGCCGTGCTGATGACGCCGGCGTTCTGACGATCGGCAAAAGGGGCGCTCGTGCTTGCGAACACGATTGCTTCCGGAGAAACCGGCGTAGACGCAAGGCAATTGCGCGCCGCTTCAACGCCCATCGTTATGGCGTCTTCGTCCCAGTTGCACATTGCGCGCTCGCCGCGCGCCTTTCCTTTCAACGCCGGATCAGCCCAGACGTGCGCAGCAACGATCGCTTTGCGCAAAAGACGCAGGCGCGGCACATAGCCGCCAAATGCTGTGATTCCAACCACGTCCCCTCCGGCGTTTACGACATTCGTGACAGACCCGCGATAGTAGCCACGAAGCCCCCGAGCGACAACGCCGCGACAGGTACCAGACGCCATGTTTCGCAGCGACCTACGCACTTGTACCCGGCTGTACGCGACGAACCGCTGTGACCGATCGGGCATAATGCGAACGGTCACTCGCATCGGACTCAACATGACGGCCGTACTTGAAGGCGTTCGGGTTCTCGATTTCGGTCGCTACATCGCAGGCCCATTCTGCGCGACGTTGCTGTCCGATCTCGGCGACGACGTGATCCGCATCGAAAAGGTCACTGGCGGTGAAGACCGCTGGACTACACCGGTTACCGATGGCGGCGATGGTGCAGGCTTCATGCAGTGGGGACGCAACAAACGCGGCATGACTTTGAATCCGCGTACTCGCGACGGCACCGAGATCCTGAGGCGTCTCATCGCAACGGCCGACGTCGTCATTGCGAATCTGCCGCCCGCTACACTCGCGGAAATGGGGCTCGACTACGCGTCGCTCGTCGCGGTGAAGCCGGACATCATCCTGACCACCGCCACGGCATTCGGCGGGCCTGGTCCGTATGCGGAGCGAGTCGGTTTCGACGGCGTTGCACAGGCGCTGTCGGGAAACATGTATCTGACCGGCGAGGGCGACACACCCATGAAGAACTTCTCGCCCTACGTTGACTACAGCACCGCAGGATTTTCCGCGTTCGGGACGCTCGCGGCGTTGCTGCATCGGCGCGCTACCGGCGAAGGTCAACACGTCGAAGCGAGCCTCCTGCGCTCGGCACTCACCATCATGAACGGCACGTTGATCGAGCAGGCGCTGCTTCAGAAGGATCGGGTCGCTACGGGTAATCGCGGACAAACGGCGGCACCGTCCGACACGTTCCAGACGCGTGATGGCTGGTTACTGGTGTCGGTGGTCGGCAATCCGTTGTTTGAACGCTGGGCCCGCTTGATGGGCGAGACACATTGGCTGGAAGACCCACGGTTCGCCTCCGACGAGGCCCGCGGCGACAACGGAGAGACGATCAGCGAACGTATGGCGCGCTGGTGTGCCGAACGAACCACGGCGCAAGCAATCGCCGCGTTGGAGGCCGCAAGGTTGCCGTGCGGCGAGGTGCTGTCGCCGCAGCAAACGCTTGACAATGAACACGTGCGCGCAGCGCAGCTGCTCGTGGGCGTCGACTTCCCCGGGCTGAAGCATCCGGCGCCGGTTGCGGTAACGCCGGTCCGCATGTCGAAAACGCCGCCGAGCATTCGTCACCGCGCGCCGCTGCTCGGCGAGCACACCGACTCGATCCTTCAGGAACTAGGCTATGACGCCGCGACGATCGCGCGTCTGCGCAAGGAACGCGTGATATGAGCGAAGCGCCGGACATCGGTTCTGTACACGACTATTTCAGCGCGCTGCAGCGATCGATCTGTGATCGATTCGAGCAGCTCGACGGCGCGCAACGATTTCGCGGCGACGAAAGCGCTTCGCCCGGCGGCGGCATCGCCCGGCCGCGCGTACTCGAAGGCGGAGCACATATCGAGAAAGCCGCAGTGCAGTTCACACACAGCATCGGTGCTTCGCTGCCGCCGGCTGCGACCGAGCGCAACCCGCATCTCGCGGGACACGGGTTTCAAGCTGTAGCGATCTCGTTGATCGTTCACCCGCGTAATCCTTATGTGCCCACCACCCACATGAACCTGCGTTTCTTTTTCGTAGAGGCGAAAGAACCCGTGTGGTACTTCGGCGGCGGCTTCGACCTGACGCCGTACTACGGTTTCAGCGAGGATTGTGTTCACTGGCATCAACGCGCGATGGATGCCTGCACGCCGTTCGGCGCGTCGCTGTATCCGCAGCTGAAGGAAGCCTGCGACAACTACTTTTTCCTGCCGCACCGCAACGAGCCGCGCGGAATCGGCGGGATCTTCTTCGACGACTGGGACCAGGGCGGATTTGCGCAAAGCTTCGCCTTCGTGAAATCGGTTGGGGACCACTTTCTTCCGGCGTACGCGCCCATTTTCGAGCGCCGCATGCACAGTCCCAACGGCGAGAGGGAGCGGCGTTTTCAGTTGTACAGGCGCGGTCGATATGCGGAGTTCAACCTCGCCATAGACCGCGGTACGAAGTACGGCCTGCAATCGGGCCGGCGGGTTGAATCGGTGCTCGCGTCGCTGCCACCTCTCGCCGCCTGGCAATACGACTTTCACCCCGAGCCGGGCACGCCTGAAGCCGATTTGTACGAGCGATTTCTGCCGCCCAGATGGTGGGCTGGCAGCCCGCACGTTGTGGATAAGTCTGGGGATTAAATCCCGGCCGCCGGGGGGATTGACGGCCGTGTCATCTCAAAGTGATTAATGTTCTCGAATTAGTCTAACTTTTTTAGATAGTTAGATGCGCTACTTAAACCACGAATTACGGCGTGTAACGAGACTCGCGATGCAAGCCTCCTGTGCATAAGGCTGTCGATGAACCCGAACAGTGCATGCGCCGTCAAGCGCTGGCACATTGAATCCGGCCGCCCCGCTGCTGCGCAATGGCCTCAACCAGCGACCACACCCGCAGCAGGTTTTCGCCAAGAATGAGCCGGATCTGCCGCGTGTCGTAGCCGCGTGCGAACAGCTTGGCGATCAGGTTCGGGTACATCGAGACGTCTTTCAGCGCGACCGGCAGGGAGTCACCCACACCGTCGAAATCGGACCCGATCCCCACGTGCTCCACGCCCACCAGTTTGACAATGTGGTCGATGTGGTCGACCACGTCGTCGATGTTCGCGAACGGGAACGGATGCTCCACCCGGTATGCCTTCGCGAATGCCTGGCTTTCCGGGGAGAACGGTGCAACACCCTGCTCCGCCTGATAGGCCTTGGCTGCGGTGTCGAACGCTTCGGACCACGAGCGTGCTTCTGCGGTGTCGAATGAACTTCCGAAGTTCACTTGAATCACGCCACCGCGCGACGCCAACGCCTTGATCATGTGGTCGCTCATGTTGCGTTCGAATCCCGGCGTGAACGCCCTTGCTGACGAGTGCGATGCGATCACGGGCGCCTTCGACACCTCCATCACCTGCCAGAACGCGCGTTCCGAGATGTGCGATACGTCCACCATGACGCCGAGATCGTTGAGGCGCACCACCAGCGCGCGCCCCGCTACGGACAATCCTTGCCAGCGTTCGGTCTTGTCGTACGAAGAATCGGAGAACGCATTCGACTTGGCGTGCGCAAGCGTCACGTAGCGGATGCCGCGTTCGAAGAAGTGCATCGGTGCGTCTTCGCCGGCCGCCATAGGACCGCCGTTTTCCATTCCCATCGGCAACGAGATCAGCCCCGCCGCAACGTTGCGTCGAACGTCTGCTACACAGGTTGCAAGCGCGAACTCGGTAGGCGCACGTTTCGCCATGCCTTCGACCTGATCGATCAGTTTGTCTGCCAGTGCGCGCGAACCGCCTGCCTCGTCGACACTCGCCGGAATGAAGATCGACATGAACGGTACGTCGAGGCCACCGGCGCGCGCCCGCGGATAGTCGAAATCACCGCCGCTTGTCGCCTGGGTGACGTCTTCGGTGCCGTTGCTCATCTCCACGCGTATCGGCACGTCGATGTGTGTATCGACGATGATCGAGTCGTGAGCAATTTTTACGGCGCGCGCCTGCAGATCCTGCTCTCCGCTGGTAGAGAGATCACTAGTCGACGTGGAGCAAGCGGTCAGCAGAATCACTGTCGTAAGCGCGACGCTGCGCATGTGTTTGATCCGGGTTAACATCGATTTCGACCATAGCATCCACTGTGTCGCGCAACCATACGCTGCTTGCGCGGAGGAGCCGCAATGAGTTTCCGAACGATCGCCAGAGGTTTGCGATTTCCCGAAGGACCGATTGCGATGCCCGACGGATCGGTGGTGCTCGTCGAGATCGGTCGCGGCACGCTCACGCGTGTGAAACCTAACGGTACCGTTGAGGTGATTGCCGAACTCGGAGGTGGTCCAAATGGCGCTGCTCTTGGTCCCGATGGAAAGTGTTATGTGTGCAACAACGGCGGCTTCAAATGGATCGAGCGGAATGGCCGGCTATATCCGAGTGAGCAACCCGACGACTATCGCGGCGGCAGCATTCAGCGTGTCGATCTGAATACAGGAAAGTTCGAAACGCTGTATGACGCGTGCGACGGTCGCAAGTTATGCGGCCCGAACGACATCGTGTTCGATAAGAGCGGCGGTTTCTGGTTCACCGACCACGGTAAGACGCGTGCTCGGGAGCGTGACCGAACCGGCGTCTTCTATGCCCGTGCCGACGGCAGCCGCATTACGGAGGCAATCTTTCCGCTCGAAGGTCCCAACGGTATCGGCTTGTCGCGTGACGAGACTGAGCTCTACGTGGCGGAAACGGTTCCCGGGCGCTTGTGGGCATACAAGATTGCCGCCCCCGGCCAGGTAGCCGCCGAACGACGCCTGTTGCAGGGCATCAGCGGCTTCTACATGTACGACTCGTTGGCGGTAGATGCCGCAGGAAACGTCTGCGTGGCAACGCTGATCAACGGCGGCATTTCGATTCTCTCCCCTACCGGCGCGCCGACGCGATTCATCTCCGTTCCCGACCCGCTCACAACCAACATCTGCTTCGGGGGGACGGATCTACGCACTGCGTACATCACCGCTTCGTCGGTAGGCGATCTGCTTGCGCTGCAATGGGAAGTGCCGGGCCAGCCGCTGAATTTCCTGAGCCAGTAACTCATCAAGTAAGGAATGCGACATGGCGTATCTCGATCGCGATGGTGTGCGGATCTACTACGAGGTTCACGGCAGCGGTCCTGCCATTCTTCTGAGTCATGGTTACAGTGCGACCTCCGCGATGTGGACCGGTCAGGTCGGGCCGCTCAGCGCGAAGCACAAGCTGATCATCTGGGACATGCGCGGACACGGTAACAGCGACAGTCCCGCGAATCCGGCCGAGTACTCCGAAGCGCTGACGACCAACGACATGGCTGCATTGCTCGATGCAGCCGACGCACGAACGGCGGTCATCGCCGGTCTTTCGCTGGGCGGTTATATGTCGCTGTCGTTCAACGTTGCCCACCCGCACCGGGTGAGCGCGTTGATGTTGTTCGATACGGGCCCAGGATATCGCAGTGACGAAGGACGCGCGGGCTGGAACCGAATCGCGTCATCGCGTGCGAAAGAACTCGAAACGAAAGGCCTTGCGGCGTTGTCGGCGAGCGGTGAGGTAGCACTGAGCCGGCATCGATCCGCGCAAGGTCTCGCGCACGCCGCGCGCGGCATGCTCGCCCAGACTGACGGCCGCGTTATGGCGAGCCTGCCAGATATTCGCGTGCCGACTCTCGTGCTGGTCGGCGAACTCGATCAACCGTTTCTCGCTGCTACCGATTACATGGCCGGAAAAATCCCGGGTGCCACTCGCGTTGTGATCGACGGGGCAGGACACGCGTCGAACATCGACCGGCCACGCGAGTTCAACGCCGCGGTTACGCAATTCCTCGAAACGCTGTGAACGACGCATGAATTGGATCGATCTGCGTTCCGATACCGTTACCCGCCCGACCGCAGCCATGCGCGCCGCGATGGCGAAAGCCGATGTGGGTGACGACGTTTATGGCGAAGACCCGACCGTCAACGCGCTCGAGGCGCTCGCCGCGCAGCGCATCGGTTTTGCGGCATCGCTGTTCGTGCCGACCGGCACGATGTCGAATCTGCTCGCGCTGCTTGCGCACTGCGGACGCGGTGACGAGTACATCGCCGGGCAGCAAGCGCACACGTATAAGTATGAAGGTGGCGGCGGTGCCGTGTTTGGTGGAATTCAGCCACAACCCCTTCCATTTCAAA
>CAZLDA010000146.1:0-4810 GCA_964557875.1 uncultured Pseudomonadales bacterium
GGTTGTCATCGAGTGGAACCAACTGGCGCAGCGGTACATCGGCGGGCCGCCATTCGGGCAAACCCGCTCGTTCGCCATGGTGCACGTCGCAATCGCCGACGCCGCGGTGGCGATCGAAGGGCAATACGATCCGTTCCACGTCAAAACCTTCGCGCCGCGCGGGGCTTCCACCGAGGCGGCCGTGGCGCAAGCCGCACACGACGTGCTCGTGGTCGTCGCACCGGCCGGATTGGCGGCGTACGACAGCGCGCTCGCGGCCAGGCTCGCGCCGATTCCACCGGGGTTGCGCAAGCTGGGCGTCGACACGGGCAAGAGGGTGGCGAGCGCCGTGCTCGCCTGGCGTGCGAACGATGGCTTCGCGAATGCGAATCCACAGCCCGCTCCGTTCCTGCCTTCGACGCTGCCCGGAATCTGGCGGCAGACTGCTTCGGGTTCCGCGCAGTTTTCCAAACTGGGCGACATGGAGCCGTTCGGTTTGCTGACGCCGACGCAATTTCTGCCGGTCCCGCAACCGCAGCTGGAGTCTGCTGCGTATGCAAAGGACTTCAACGAGGTAAAGGATGAAGGAGAAAGGCCCGCCAACTTCCCGGGCGGACCGTTCAACGACCATCATAGGACAGCGCTGCTGTGGGCCGGTGGGGCAGGAACGCCGTGGGCCAACGTGACCACCGCGTTCCGGTTGTGGCAGAACGTCGCGCGCGACGTGGCGCAGGATGAATCGCTTTCGCTCGTGCAAACGGCGCGACTCTTCGCGTTGCTCACGACCTCGATTCAGGACGGGCTGCAAACGGCGCACGCGAGCAAGTTCATCTATCGTCTGTGGCGACCGGAAACGGCGATCGACCAGGCTGACGTCGACGACAACCCGGACACACAGACAGCGCCGGGCGGCTGGGTGCCTCTTCTGACCACACCTCCGTACCCGTCGCACGCGAGCAACATGACGTGCATCGGCGCGAGCGCAGCGCGCGCGCTGACCAACGTGTTCGGCACGGATGAAAAGTCGTTCACCGCGACGTGGTATGGAAGCGAGGCGACACCGCCGCCGGTCGTTTACTCGGCGGACTACGAGAGTTTCCGAGCGTTGGCACAAGAGGAAGGCGACAGCCGGATCTGGGGCGGTATCCATTTCCGCTTCGAGATCGACGCCAGCCTGATCAGCTGCGCGGATGTTGCCGACTTCCTGTACGCCAACTACATGCGGCCTCGCACGCAGCGCCACTGACGCACAGTTCGATTCGCAGCCGCGGAACCTTTGGCGTCCGCGGCTTTTTTTCGCGCCCGCGACTGAGTCAGATTGTTGGCGCATCCCGTCTCTTCCCTGGTGTGAACGCGGACGCTTCGACGTCGTCGTCGCCAAGATGAACTGTTCACGGTGCGTGACACATGTGAATGAAAGGAACAACGCAGGAACGTGCTGATCCAACCTGCTTCTGGTCACTCAACCGACCGTCGAGAAATCCCTTGAGCGCGACCGCTGGAAGCGGACGCGCGGGAATTGCGGCCGCACTGGGCGCGGCGGCCTTGTTCGGCGCCGGCACACCGATCGCGAAACTGCTGCTCGCGCAAGTAAGCCCATGGATGCTCGCGGCGCTGCTTTATCTCGGGTCCGGCATCGGACTCACTCTCTATCGGTTTGCAACCCGCGCGCCCGCCGCGCATCTGCCGCGCAACGAAGTGTGGTGGTTCGCCGGCGCGATCGTGGCCGGCGGCGTCATCGGGCCCGTGCTGCTGATGTTCGGCCTCGCATCGATGCCGGCATCGGGCGCGTCGTTGCTGCTGAACGCGGAGGCGGTGTTCACGGCGCTGCTCGCGTGGTTCGCATTCAAAGAGAACTTCGATCGCCGTATCGCGCTCGGCATGGTGTTGATCGTCGTGGGTGCGATCGCGCTCGCGTGGCCGGGAGAGGCGCGGTTTGCCGGCCTGTGGCCGACACTCGCGGTTCTTGGAGCGTGCTTTGCGTGGGGCGTCGACAACAACCTGACGCGCAAGGTGTCGCTAGGCGACGCGACGTGGATCGCTTCGATCAAAGGGCTCGCCGCCGGTGCGGTGAATCTCGCAATCGCGTTGTCGCTCGGCGCTTCGATACCGCTGTCGGGGCAACTCGGGGGCGCGATGGTCGTCGGGTTCTTCGCATACGGCGTGAGCCTTGCGCTCTTTGTCGTCGCTCTGCGGCATCTCGGCGCCGCGCGGACCGGTGCGTACTTTTCAACGGCGCCGTTCTTCGGCGCCGCGCTGGCGCTCGTGTTCGGCGATGCGCTGACCATGCAATTGATCGTCGCCGGCACACTGATGGCCGCCGGGGTATGGCTGCATTTGACGGAACGGCACGAACACACTCATGTGCACGAGCCGATGGAACACAGCCATCGGCATGTCCACGACGAGCATCATCAGCACACGCACGATTCCGCCTGGGACGGCAAAGAGCCCCACACGCACGCGCATCAGCATGAGCACATGGTGCATTCGCACGCGCACTACCCGGACGCGCATCACCGACACTAGTCGTGTGGGCGGCCGACCGCTCAGAGGGTTGCGAAGTAGATCGCCACTCCCGCGATCGACATCACGAGCAACGTGCGCGACGTCGACCAGTGCGCTGCGAACGTCAGCAGCATCGACAGTGCGGTCAACGCGGCAAGGCGCAGGTCGATGCTCGCGAAGACCGGCACATGTAATTGCGTGCCGGGAATCGGTTCAGCTGCCGACTGCGTGAAGAGCGCGTGCACCGCGAACCACAACGCGAGATTCAGAATCACGCCGACCACGGCCGCCGTGATTGCGGCGAGCGCGCCGGCAAGCGGCTTCTGATGTCGCAGAGTTTCGACATACGGCGCGCCGAGGAAGATCCACAGGAAGCACGGCACGAACGTCATCCACAGCGCGATGAAAGCGGCCACGATGCCGCCCGCCATTCCGTAGGTCTGAAACCCTGCCACGAACGCGACGAACTGCACGACCAGAATCAGCGGTCCCGGCATGGTCTCTGCCAGCGCGAGTCCGTCCAGCATCTGCTGGCTCGACAGCCAGCCGAAATCGACGACCGCCCGTTGTGCAACATAGGCGAGCACCGCGTACGCGCCGCCGAACGTCACCACCGCCATTCCGGCGAAGAAGAGCCCGATGTGCACGTAGAGGTGTCCCGATCCGAGCCAGGGCGCCGCGAGCGCGATCGGTGCGAACCACATGGGCAGCCACAGCGCGAGGATGCGGAACGCGCGACCAGCGCCTGACGGCGCGCGATGCAGCGACGCATCGTCGATCAGCGGAGCGGGTGAGTCGGTTTGACCGTTGCCGTGCGCAGCGCCGCCAAAACACGCGTGGCCCGTATGAGTCCAGTAGTAACCGAAAGCGCCGGCGGCGATGACGACGAGCGGAAACGGCAACCCGAATACGAACAGCGCGAGGAAGGCGACGCTCGCAAGCGCGCGAGCGATGCCGCTGCGTAATGCGCGACGCCCCAGGCGCAACACCGCCTCGATCACGAGCGCCATCACGGCGGCTTTGAGCCCGAGAAAGATCCCGGCAATCAGCGGCACGTGACCGAGCGTCATGTAGATGACCGAGAGCGCGAGTATCGCGAGTGCACCCGGCACAATGAACAGCAGCCCCGCCGTAAGGCCGCCGCGCGTACCGTGCAGCAACCAGCCGATGTACGTGGCGAGCTGTTGCGCTTCGGGTCCCGGCAGCAACGTGCAGTAGTTGAGCGCGTGCAGAAAACGCTGTTCGCCGATCCAGCGTTTTTCGTCGACGATCAGTTTGTGCATCAGCGCGATCTGCCCCGCCGGCCCTCCGAAACTCAGGAAGCCGATCTTGAGCCACACGCGGGTCGCTTCGCTGAATGAAACCATCTGTTGCGGTTTGTTCAACGGCGGGCGCCAACGGTTCTATTAAGTCGCACTACTTGGAGCGAACCGTGTCGTGGCACGCCTGGATGAACGCTCGTACGATGAGTCGCGGTGGCCATCGGCGGCGAGTGGCGCTGCAGATCGGCGAAAGCGGCCTCGATTCCAGAAACGGTACGCATGCGAAGCTGCGTTTGAAGTTCTCGGTTCGCGTGTAGGAAATTTCGACGAACGAGATTGCGTTGGTATTGGCCACGATGCGTTGAATCAGCGGGAAGTAGTCGACCGTGTGTATGCGGGTTCGCGGGTCGATGCGTTGCGCTTCGTAGATCTCGCGAATGAACGTGTCATAGGGGCGCGACTCCGACGGCGCGACCAGTTCGAATTGAGCAATGTCGTGGAGAGTCACGTTGGTGCACTGGAGCAGCGGGTGACCGTGCCGTACGAAGAACGTCGTTTGCCGTGAGGTGAGGTGCTCACGCTCGATGTCGGGATGATCGCCGAACGCAGCGTCGTAGCCGATGGCGATATCGATACTGCCGGTTCGCAGTTGCTGAAGTACACGATCGAAGGTGCCGCCGCCCACTTCGATGCGAACTTTCGGATGCCGACACACGAGCGCGGTGACAGGTTCCAGCAGCAGGTACTCGAGCGAGCCAGGACACACGCCCACTCTCAGCACGTCTGCGTAGGGATCGTTTCCCGACATCGCGCCATCCAGCAGTGCGTGTGCGTCGTCGAGAAGTCGCGCCGCGCGCTCGACGAAGAGCTCGCCCTTGTCGGTGAGTATCACGCCGCGAGGCGTGCGCTCGAATATCGGATAACCGAGTTGCCGTTCCAGCTCGGCCACGCTTCGGGTCAGCGCGGATTGCGTGACGCCTACGTGCTGGGCCGCAACGGTGAAGGAACCGTAGCGCGCGGTCGCCACAACATGATTGAGTCGTCGATCGATCATGAACCTC
>CAZLDA010000146.1:4910-8139 GCA_964557875.1 uncultured Pseudomonadales bacterium
GGTTATCAACGAATCCGCTACGAGTTGCCCGATCCGCGGGTTGCCCGTGTCGTCATGGCACGGCCCGAAACGCGCAACGCGCAGGATCGGAAGATGCTGTACGAGATCGATCATGCGTTTCAGGTCGCTGCGCGCGACCCGGCAGTGAAGGTGATCATTCTCGCGGCAGACGGTCCGCATTTTTCGTCGGGCCACGATCTGAAGGACAGGTCGAAGACACTCGACTTCGAGCCCGTCGTGCAGGGTGCGGGCCATCACGAACCGGGCGCCGCCGGAATGTACGCGGGTGAGGAGGAGTACTTCGTCGGCCTGCATTGGCGCTGGCGCAATCTCGCCAAGCCGACGATTGCGCAGGTGCAAGGCAAGGCCATGGCAGGCGGGCTCATGATCGCGATGCCGATGGACCTGATCATTGCGAGCGACGACGCCGAATTCTCCGACCCTGTGGTTGCCTTCGGTGTGAACGGACACGAGTACTTTCTGCACGCGTGGGACTTCGGGCCGCGAAAAGCCAAGGAGATGCTGTTCACCGGCGGCATTCTAACGGCCGAGGAATGTCGCGGACTCGGCCTCGTGAACCACGTGGTGCCGAAGAGCGAACTCGAGTCGTTCACACTCGATCTCGCGAGGCGGATTGCTTCGCGACCTTCCATTGGCCTGAAGCTTGCGAAACAGGCCATCAACTTCAGCATGGACCTTCAAGGCCAGCATCAGGCACTCACTGGAGCTCTGGCGATGCACCACGTCGGGCACGCACACGCGCGCGTCGAATACGGCGTTCCCGTCGACCCTGCGGGTATCGATGTGATTCGCAACGACTCGAAGGCGACGTTGCAGAAGAAGAGTGTGGGTTGATCGGACGTTTGAGGAGACGACATGACTGATGTGAAAGGTAGAGTCGCGTTCATCACCGGCGGCGCAAATGGAATCGGTCTCGGTATTGCGCGAGCGCTGGCACGAGAAGGTGTGAAGGTCGCACTCGCCGATGTCGATGCGGAAGCGTTGGCGCGCGCGAAGAGCGAGCTCGGCAAGACCACTCGCGTGGCCACGACCGTTCTCGATGTGCGCGATCGCGAGATGTACGCGCGTGCGGCCGATGCGATCGAGGGCGAACTCGGTGCGGTGTCGCTGCTCTTCAACAACGCCGGTGTGGCAGGCGGCGCGCCGGCAGGGAAGCTCACCTACGAGATGTGGGACTGGGTGATGGGAGTGAATCTGAACGGGGTGATCAACGGCGTTCAGACGTTTTTGCCGCGCATGCTCGCGAACGGCGGCGGTGGCCACATCGTGAACACGGCGTCAGGCGCGGGCCTCGTACCTACCACTTCAGGTGTTCTCTACACCACGTCGAAATACGCCGTAGTGGGAATGTCGGAAAGCCTGAACGGCGAACTCGCGTCGGCGGGCATCGGCGTGAGCGTGTTGTGCCCGGGTCCGGTGGCAACCGACATCGTTGCGCGAACCTTCCGGTTGCGCCCGGAGAGCGAAAAACCAGCGACGGAAGAACAGCGCCGCAGGGAAGCCGCGACCATCGAGCAGACCACGCAGTGGCTGCAAACCGGAAAAAGCCCGGACGATGTCGGGCGGATGGTGCTGCAAGCCATTCGCGACAACAGCCTCTACATCCATACCGACCGCATCGTGGCCGGGCTCATTCAGTCCAGGACCAAGGCGCTGCTCGACGCGTTTCCGCCGGAGTAAGGCAACGAATGGCCACTCAGAAGTTCTACCCGGGCTACTGGGCCGCGCAGCGCCCGGACCATCCTGCGTTCATCATGGGCGAGACGGGCGAGACCGTCAGTTATCGCGAGCTGGATGCGCGTTCGAATCAGGTGGCGCAGTTGCTGCGCGATCGCGGCGTGCGGCCGGGCGACACGATTGCGATCCTGCTCGAGAACGACAGGGCATATCTCGAGATCTGTTGGGGTGCGCAACGCGCCGGTGTCGTGTACACGCCGATCAACTGGCACCTGACGCCGGGTGAGATCGAATACATCGTCAACGACTGCGGTGCGAAGGTGCTGTTCGCGTCGGCCGGATTGCGCGAGCAGGCGCTGGGCCTGCACGGCAAGATTCCCAAGGTGGAAGCGCGTTTTTCAGTGGGCGGCGAGATTGACGGGTTCGAACGTTTCGAAAACGCGGTGGCGCACCTGCCGGGCACGCCGATAGCCGACGAGCTCGAAGGCGTGGACATGATCTACTCCTCAGGCACTACGGGACGGCCGAAGGGCGGACGACAGCCCATTTCCGGCGTTGCGGCCGGCGCAATAGAAGAGGCGAGCCTCGCCTTCTTCCGCTTGTTCGGCTTCGACGAAAACACGGTGTATTTCTCGCCCGGCGCGCCGTTGTATCACGCGGCGCCGCTGCGCTTTTGCATGGGTGTGGCCCGCCTCGGCGGTACGGCCGTGATCATGAATCGGTTCGATCCGCTCGGTGTGCTTGAGCTGATGGAGCGCCACCGGGTAACACACAGCCAGTGGGTGCCGACGATGTTCGTGCGGATGCTGCGTTTGTCGGAAGCAGAGCGCGGCCGGTTCGACTTGTCAGCGCACAAACTCGCGGTTCATGCGGCGGCGCCGTGTCCGATCCCGGTGAAGGAACAGATGATCGCGTGGTGGGGACCGATCGTTCACGAGTACTACGGCGGCTCCGAAGGCGGCGGCATCACGTATATCACGCCGCAGGAGTGGCTCACGCACAAAGGCTCCGTCGGCAAAGCCGCGATGGGCATCGTTCACATCGTGGGTGAGCAGGACGAAGAACTGCCAGTGGGCGAAACCGGCGGGATCTACTTCGAAGGCGCGCGGCCCATCCAGTATCACAACGACCCCGAGAAGACGAAGAAGGCGTATCACCCGAACGGATGGACGACTGTCGGCGACGTCGGATATCTCGATGCCGAGGGCTATCTCTATCTGACCGATCGCAAGGACTTCATGATCATTTCGGGTGGCGTGAACATCTATCCGCAAGAGGCGGAGGACGTGTTGATCACCCATCCTCGCGTGGTAGACGTCGCCGTAATCGGTGTTCCCAACGAGGAATGGGGTGAAGAGGTGAAGGCGGTGGTTCAGCCCGACGACATGAGCAAGGCGGGACCGGCACTCGCGCAGGAACTCATTCAGTACTGCATGGAGCGGCTTTCGAAGCAGAAGTGTCCGCGCTCCGTCGATTTCGAGGCCGAATTGCCGCGCTCGCCGGCCGGCAAGCTGTACAAGAAGCGCGTGCG
>CAZLDA010000147.1:0-8101 GCA_964557875.1 uncultured Pseudomonadales bacterium
CGCGCAGTTCGTCGGCAAACGTTTCGCTCACCGCGCGTTCGATCACCGTGTAGCCACGCTCGCGCAGCTCGACGAGATGTCGCGCCAGTTTCAAACGCTCCACGCGATGCGCGTAATCCGGATTCTCGATCGTGACCGACGCCATATGGTCGTGCAGATCGTTGATCATCTGCAGCAACCCAGGTTCTTTCGGCATCGGGCCGGTGATGCGCAACGCATCGCGTCCCGCGCGATGTCTGAACTCCCGACGCGCGCGACGCTGCGCTTCTTCGCCCGCCGCGTTCACGCTTTGCGCCATGCTCAACACGTGCTGGTAGTCACCGCGGATGTTCAGATCCGCATCGGAAATTTCACCCGCACCCACGTCGAGCGCGCCATCGCGCAATCGCCAGTACCACGCGACCCGGCCGTTCTCGCCTGCGAGCTTCGGCGGCGCGTCGTGGAACGCTTCGCACATCGAATAGGTTGCCTGGCGCAAATCGGAATTCGACTCGAGGAAGGCCGTCAGGAACGACCGCGCGCAGTCGATCCAGCCGGGCGACACGAATTCGAAGCGGCGATCCACCGGTGCGGGCAGCATGTCCGATTCTCCCCAAGCGAGGGAACGAGCCTAGGGCAAGTGGGGAAGCGCGGGCAAATCGCGCGATCGGATCACTCGGTCCAGGGCAGCTCGGCGCCGATGAGACTGTCGACACCGCGTTGAAGCCCCTGCCGCACTTTCAGTGCCGAGCGTTCCGTCAGCAGCGGACGCGAGCGGCTCAAGGTGGTCCACGCGCCGAGGCACAACGTGATGATCTGCAGCGCGCGCTCGCGGCATTCGTCGGTCGCCAGCTTCGGACGGATCGCATGAATGAGCTCCGCATAATGCGCCGCGAGCCATTCGAACCATTCGTGCGCCGGTTTGCGCGCGTGCGCGTCGCGCGCCCAATGCGCATAAACCTCGAACGTCAGCGCTTCGCTGTGCGTCGCCACGCGTTCGAAGTGCGAATCGATCATGCGCGCGAGACGTTTGGCCGGTGTGCCGGAAGGTTCGAGCATCAGACGTTCCATCGCTGTGCGGAACAGCGCGAGTTGGTCGTCGACCACGGCGCGCACGAGCGTGTCCTTCGTCGGATAGTGGTGCCGCAACGCGCTCTGCGAGATGCCCACTCTGCGCGCGACGTTTTCCTGCGACGCTGCGGACATGCCCTCTTCCGCCACGATGTCGTTGACCGCGTCGATGATCGCGCGACGCGTGCGGTCGCCCTTGCTGCCGCGTGCACCCGGTTCGTCGGTCACTTTCGAAGAGTGTGCTCTCGCCATCGCCCGGCCTTCTTCTAATCCGCCGGAATCATACCCGCTCGATCCAACGTTATAAACAACTTGATTAAGCTGTTTTGTACGAATAGCATCTCCCCGCACTTGCACATGACTCCGGGAGAAACCATGGCAACGCTCATCCACTCGACGATCACCCCGAAGACCGGCTCGGAGATCCGCGGACTCGACCTCGCAACCGCCGACGCAGGCCGGCTTGACGCCGTGAAGGCGCTGCTGAACGAACGCGCCGTGCTCGTGTTCCGCGACCAGAAGCTGACGCGCGAACAGCACAAGCGCGTGTGCGCTCATTTCGGCACCGGAACACTGCAGCGCCATGCGCTCACCCGCTGCGAAGACAAGGAAGTGCTCGACGTGCGCACCAATGCACAGTCGAAATTCACCGCAGGCGAAGGCTGGCATACGGATGTTTCGTGCGATCGAAATCCGATCTCCGCATCGATGTTGTACATCACCGAAGTGCCCGAGTGCGGCGGCGGCGACACCGTATTCGCAAACATGTATCTGGCGTACGAGTTGTTGTCGGACCCCGTGAAGACGCTGGCCGCATCGTTGACGGCCGTGCACGATGGCGCGTTGCCTTGGAAAGGCGCCTACGGCATCGAGCCGCCCCCCGGCACGCAATACAACCGCACCGAACATCCCGTGGTGGTGAGGCATCCCGACACCGGTCGTCCCGTTCTCTTCGTGAATCGCGGCTTCACGACGCATCTGAAAGGTGTGAAGGGTCTCGAGCAGCGTCACCTGCTCGAAATGTTCTTCCATCACATCGAAGCAACGCCGCTGCTGCAGTGTCGCGTGAAATGGGAACGGAACACGCTCGTGATGTGGGACAACATCGCGACACAGCATCACGCGTGCTGGGATTACTTCCCGGAATCGCGTTACGGCGAACGCGTGTCGGCGGTCGGCGTGGACCTGCACGCGGCGGCTTGACGCCATAAGGGCAACCCTCCTCAGGCGCATGAGTAATTCCGAAGACGACGGTTCGAGCGCGGCGCGGCCGAAGACCGGCGCGTTCGCGAGGCTTATCGACCGGTTGCTGACCGACGATATGCGCGGCGTTCATTACGCGGCGAGTTTGGCGATCGCAACGACGATTCTGTGGCTGTTGGTGCAGACGCTCGGCGACGCGAGCCCGATCTGGGCCATCAGTTCGATGGTCGCAACGAGGGATCCGCAGATGAAGGAGGCCGTCAGCACGTTTCGCGGCAGCATCATCAACACGCTGCTCGGATGCGCGATCGGCCTGTTCTTCGTCGTCGCCGGCAGTTCCGAGTGGGAACTGCCGATCGCCATGGCGATTACCGTGTTCGTCTCGTCCCACATCGTGCGTATCCCGACGATGTGGCGTCAGGCGCCGATCACCGCAGCAATCGTCATTGCCGGAGCATTGCAGACCCACCACGAAATGACGGGCGTAGAAGCCGGCCTGCGGCGCGGCGGCGATGTGCTGCTAGGCTGCGTCGTCGGGCTCGTGGTCGCGTGGTTGCTGTCGATCGTCTGGCCGCTGCGGGAGCGAACGAAAACCGCGTAGCTCGAGTTACGTCCGCACTGCGTTCCACGCCGCGTCGGCAAACACGTTCTTCATCTTCGCGGGCGATTCCTTCACCTGCCCCGCCAGCCAGTAACGCGTGTAGTCCTGAATGGGGCCCGAGATGATCGGCACATACGTTTCGATCGGAAGCGCCTTCATGTCGCCGTCGCGCACGAACGGACCGAACCAGCGGAACACCTCGGTGATGTACACACGATGGATCTCCCGGAGTTGATCCTTCGTATCAGGCGGGAATGCAATGTCACGCGAGTTCAACAGATAACGCGCGATGTCCCGGTGCGCCGTCACCCAGTCGGAGTACTGCGTGACGACGGTTCGCACGCTCTGCTCGGCGCTCTTGCAGCGCTTCAGCTTGCGCAGCAGATCGGCGTTCAGCCGCTGAATGCCGTCGATGAAGAGACCTGCGGCGATGCCTTCTTTGTTGCCGAAGTGGTGATAGAGGCTGCCGATGCTGCTGCCCGACGCGCGGCGGATGTCGTCGATGGTCGTCGCCTCGACACCCTGCCCGATGAAGCAGTCGAGCGCCGCCTTGAGGATCGTCGCGCGGCGCGCCGGCGTGGTCGCTCTCGGTTTGGGTTGTTTGGCCATCGAGGAGAATCCTAATCTAGAATCATGTTCTAGTAAAAGAACAAGCTATTCGCTAGAGTTGGGCCATTGTCATCCCACCGGAATGGAGCCACTCGATGGATATCGACCTCTCCGCAGCCGATCTCGCGTTCCGCGACGACGTGCGCGAGTTCCTTCGCACCAACGCGTACAAGCCCGGCACCGACTACAGCGAATGGCGCTTCGGCTGGTTCGAGAAAGCAAAAGCGAAAGGCGGTTGGGACGTGCCGAAGTGGCCGAAGGCGTTCGGCGGTCCGGGTTGGACACCCACCCAGCACTACATCTGGGAACAGGAAACCGCTACCGCGATGCTCCCCTTCGACATGCCGTTTGGCGTGGGCATGCTTGCGCCGATCCTGATGGGCTACGGCTCGAAGGAGCAACAGGATCGTTTCCTGCCGGACATCCGCGCGCGCAAGGTGAACTGGTGTCAGGGCTATTCGGAACCCGGCGCGGGTTCCGATCTCGCAGCGCTGAAGACGAAAGCGGAACTCTCCGCCGACGGCAAAACGTACACGGTTAACGGCACCAAGATCTGGACCACTGCCGCGCACATGGCCGACTGGATCTTCTGCCTCACCCGCACCGAAGACACGGGTAAACGGCAAGAGGGCATCACGTTCCTGCTGTTCCCGATGAAACAACCCGGCATCGAAGTGAAGCCGATCATCACGCTCGGCGGCAGCCACACCGTGAACATGGTGCACATCAACGACGTGAAGGTGCCGGTCGAAAATCGCATCGGCGAAGAAGGCAAAGGCTGGACGTATGCGAAAGGTCTGCTGCAGCACGAGCGCACCGGTCTCGCCGGTGTATCGCGTTCGATCGTTGCGCTCGAAAACCTGAAGAAACAGGCGCGCAGCGTGAAGCGCGGCAACGGTTCGCTGATGGATGATCCGGCGTTCCGCGCGAAAGTTGCAGCGCTGGAAGTGGATCTGATGGCGCTCGAATTCACCGAACTGCGCAGCCTTGCGGCGGCGTCAGCGGGCGGTGCGCTCGGTCCGGAGTCGTCGATCATGAAGCTGAAAGGCACGGAAATTCAGCAGCGCATCGCGAAGCTGACGGTCGAAGCCGGCGGCATCTACTCGGCCGGCTGGGGTCATCCGGTGGGACCGAAGTTCGCACGCAACGGCATGGCGAGTTATCTCAGCAGCCGCGCATACACCATCTATGGCGGCGCGAGCGAAGTGCAGAAAGACGTCATCGCGAAGAACGTGCTCGGCATCAAGAGCGGCAAGAAGTAGGCGGAGAGACAGACAAATGAACTTCGATCTCAATTCTGAACAGCAACTGTTGAAAGACAGCGTCGAGCGCTTCGTCGCCGACAACTATTCTCTCGAGGCGCGCATCAAGACCACTGATGCCGAACCCGGCTTCTCGAAGGAACATTGGAAATCGTTCGCCGACCTCGGCTGGCTCGCATTGCCGTTCGCCGAGGCTGACGGCGGTTTCGGTGGCGGCCCCATCGAAACGATGCTGCTGATGGAAGCGTTCGGCAAAGGTCTCGTTGCAGAGCCGTACCTTGCAAGCGTCGTTCTGGGCGGCGGCGCGCTGCGGCGCGGCGGATCGAAAGCAGTGAAGGACGCGATCCTGCCCGGCGTCATCGACGGCACCAGACAACTCGCGTTCGGCTATGCGGAAGAACAGGCGCGCTTCGATCTCGAAGACGTGATCACCACCGCGCGCGCCGAAGGGAACGGCTTCGTGCTGAACGGCACGAAGTCCGTAGTGCAGAACGCGGCAACGGCCGACCACATCGTCATCTCGGCGCGAACCTCAGGCGGTCAGGTCGATCGCAACGGCATATCGCTGTTCCTGATCGATGCGAAGGCAGACGGCGTGGAACGCGACAACTACCCCACCGTCGACGGCCTGCGCGCGTCCGAAGTGAAGCTGACGAACGTGCGCGTAGATCGCGATCGTCTGATCGGCGAAGTCGGCAACGGATTTGCCATTCTCGAAGCAGTTGCCAACGACGCCATACTGGCGCTGTCGGCCGAGGCTGTGGGCGCAATGGAAGTGCTCTACAAGGACACCGTGGAATACACGACACAACGCCAGCAGTTCGGCCACGCGTTGTCGGAGTTCCAGGTGCTGCAACACCGTATGGTGGAGATGTTCATGGAATACGAGCAGTGCAAGTCGCTGCTGTTCCGCGCCACGCTCGAAGCGGCACAAGGCACGCACACTGCGCAACGCACGATCCACGCGCTGAAGCATCTGGTCGGCAAAGCCGGCACGTTCATCGGCGAAAATGCCGTGCAGTTGCATGGTGGCATGGGTATGACCGAGGAACTGCGCATCGGCCACTACTTCAAGCGTCTGCTCGTCATCGACGCACAGTTCGGCAACTCCGACCATCACCTGCAGAAGTTCGCGGCCTGATTGAGCCTTACGGCTGCCTGACGGCGCGAATCGCAATCGAAGTGGGCATCAGCGCGTCGAGCGGAGTCGACGCGCCCTGCCAATGGTCTTCGTACAACGCCGTGAGATGAAACCCGGTGCTCAGCAGGTCGCCGATCTGCGCCTGCAGGCTGTGGCTGAACTGCAACGCATCGCCCTTCGCAATCTGTTCGCGTCGCTCACCAGATAGCGGCGACATCGACTCGCCTGTCTCGCTGTACGGCAGGCGGTGTTGCGCCACGAGCACTCCGGTGCGCTCCGCCTCGTCGTGATCGAACAGGAAAAACGCCGGATTCATGAAGCCGGCCAGCAGCGCACCCCCCGGCCGTAACACGCGACGGCACTCGCGCCACACCGGTTGCAGGTCGGGTACGAACACGTTCGATACGGCGTGAAAGATCAGGTCGAACGCCGCGTCGCGAAATACCGACAGATCCGCCATATCGCCGCGCACGCAACGCAATGCGAGCCCGTCGCGCATCGCCACTTCCTGGTCGCGCGCGAGTTGTTCCTCGGATAAATCGAAGCTGACGACATTGGCGCCGGCCGCCGCGAGTAGGGGTGCCTGCTGCCCGCCCGACGACGCGAGACACAGCACCTGCGCCCCTTGCAATGCGCCGAACCATTCTCGCGGCACCGCTTTGTCGGGCGTGAGAATCACCTGCCAGTCTCCGCGCCGTGCGCTTTCGATGTCGTCTTCAGTCACGGGAATCGACCAGCGCACGCCGGCAACCGAGTCGCGATTCCATGCACGACGATTGTGTTCGAGATAGTCCATTGATTGTCCGTCAGGTCACGTGAAAATCGACGCCGATCAGTTTCATGCCGAGTCGCCGCGCCACCGCCTGCGACGCGACGTTGTCCCACCACGTGCTGTACAAGGCGATCGCACCGAGTTCATCCACCGCCCTCGCCCACTCGGCAACCGCTTGTGAAGCCATGCCTCTGCGCCGTGCTGCGGCCAACGTTTCAGCGCCCGCCGCATGCGCTGTCGCCGTGATACGTACGCTGCAGCACAACGCGACGGCCGCATCGTTCTCCACGGCAACGACGAACGGTTGCCGTTCGTTCACTTCGTTGCGCCAATCCGGAAACGTGCGCAGCAGATCGGCGTTTGCATCCGTCACCCGCACCGCCAGTGGCGCAGGCGGCAACGCCTTCACATCGATACGGTATGCGGGCCCCGACCACACTCGTATTACGGGACTTTCCTTCGCCAGCAGCGCAACGATCGCGTCGCCACAGTGCGGTTGTTGGGACAGCGGTTCGTCCGACGGCTCCTGGGCCAACAGATCGCGCACCGCAGACACCGTTGCTTCAGTGACGTCGGACCGCCAGCGCAGTTCGTAACCCATGTTCGTGCGTCCGACGAAGACCCGCGGCGCTCGCGGACCGCGCGCTTCGTTCACATGCTCCATGCGCCCGTTCGCGTCGTGCGTGTACAGCGCATCGAGATGGATGCGCATCAGTTCGAGGTCGGATAGATCAGCCAATGAGCTGCAGGAATTCCGAACGTGTCGGCGCGTTGTCGCGGAAGCTGCCGAGCATCACGGAGGTCTTCATCACCGAGTTCTGCTTCTCGACACCGCGCATGGCCATGCACAGATGACGCGCTTCGATGATGACCCCAACACCGCGAGCGCCGGCGCTATTCATGATCGCTTCGGCGATCTGTTGCGTGAGCTGTTCCTGAATCTGCAGCCGCCGCGCGAACATGTCGACGATGCGCGCCACTTTCGATAGCCCCAACACGCGCCCGTTCGGCAGATAACCCACGTGGCACCGTCCGATGAACGGCAACAGATGGTGTTCGCACAGCGAATACATCTCGATGTCCTTCACCATCACGATCTCGTCGATCTTCGATTCGAACAACGCGTCGTTGACGATGTCTTCGAGGCTTTGCGAATAGCCGCGCGTGAGGAACTGCATGGCCTTCGCAGCGCGCTCCGGCGTGTCGACCAGACCTTCGCGGTCGGGATTTTCGCCAAGCCCCTTGATCAGAGCCCGGTAGTGCGCGGCCAGCGTCCGCGTATCCGGCACATCGCCATTGTTGTCGTTCTTCATGAGGGTCACGTTTTCGAGTGAGCGGCCTACTCTGCATATCGGGACCCGATCGGGCAAGGCACACACGCTGCGCGAAACGATCCCGCACGTAGGTCTCCGGTGATCGGCATTCGGTTTCTTCCACACCATTGGAAGGGTGAGCCAAGGCAC
>CAZLDA010000148.1:0-5295 GCA_964557875.1 uncultured Pseudomonadales bacterium
GTCTGGAGTATTGCGTGCACCGTGGCCCGCACCTGCCCCAGATCAATGGGGTTGGGGTTCCCGCGCACTTCGCGGACGGCATCGCGAAGCACATCAAGTGCTTCATCCACGCTGTCCGCCACGCCCCAGTTGAGCGAGATGTGCAGGTTCGCCGGGGTGGCGCCATGCGTGAATTGCGGCTGCATGTAAAACGACTTCTCGCGAATCTTGTCGGCAAGTTCAAATATGTTGAGTTCGTCCGATGCGAAGGAAAACATGCACATGTCCGGTTCGCCCAGCACACGGAGACCGTCAATCGCGTTAATACCGTCAACGAAGCGCCGCGTCGCGTCCTGCACCTTCGCAACGATAGTGCGGTAGCCCGACTCGCCGAGGTAGTGCATCAGCGCCCAGGCGCCGGCATAGGGTCCGCCGGATTTCGTGCTGAGAACGGCCGAGTTGACCAGCGCGTAACAAGTGTTTCTCCGATTCGAGAAGTATTGATGAAAGCGGATGTCTTTGTTTTTGTACAAAACGCAGGAGATGTTCTTCGGTGCGTACGCATACTTGTGCAGGTCGGCCGAGATCGAAGTGACGCCGGGCACGGTGAAGTCGAAATCCGGCAATTCAAAGCCCATACGGCGCATGAAAGACAGATGGATTCCGCCTACGCACGCATCGACGTGAAAGAGCACACCTTTGTCCAGGGCAATCTCGCCAATTGCGCAGATCGGATCGATGACGCCCTGTGCGTATCCCGGCGCTGACGCGACAATCAAAATCGTATTCGGAGTAATAGCGCGGGCAATCGCATCCGGATTTGCACGGAAGGTGGTCGGGTGGTAGCTGGTGAGCACCGGCTTCACGTCCAAGTAGTGGCAGGCCTTATGAAAAGCGCCGTGCGCGGTTTCCGGCAGCACCAGTTCGGGCTGAGTGATATGCGGCTTGTGGGCGCGGGCATAATCGCGCGCGGCCTTTACGGCGCACAAGATGCTCTCCGTGCCGCCGGAGGTGCAGCTACCGACTACATGTTGGTCACCGCGCAGTAGTTCCCGCACGATATGGACTAGGTCGGTCTCCAACTTGTGCATGCTCGGAAACACCGTCCAGTCCAGACCGTTCTCTGTGAGATATTGCAGATACGCCTGGTGCGCGACCGCCATCGGATCTTCGCCGGGGTTATAGGTGTAGCCGAGGAGCTTTCCGGATTTCCACGGCACATCGTCCTTCTTGAACTCGTTGAGCGATCGAAAAATGGAGTCCTTGGATTGACCCTTGAATGGCAAGGTATGGAGCTGCTCGGGTACGGCTGCAGAGTAGGTGATGGTCACGATGTGTTCTCCAGCATTTGCTTTGTGTAGTCCGATAGATAGTCTCGGAATCGGATCAGGTTGGCCTTGTGCAGCGGATCGGTCCTCAACGAGTGCCAGTCGAAGGCGCCGGACGTAAAATAGCTGAATATCAGGAAGTCGAAGGAACGCAGAAAGTAACCCACATCCAGGCTGGGCCGCACCGCTCGCAATTTTTGTCCGCGTTTCAGAATCTTAGCTAGCCGGCGGTACAACAGCAGCGTTAGCTCCGCTTCCCGCGCGCGGAGTTCATCGGGCGGTTCCAGCCAACGACGGACATACAAGCGCTGCCGCGCGGGGTTGGTCTGCGCAAATTCGAGAATACGTCCGATCAGCCGAAACAGCGCCTCCTGAAACCGCGCCGGATCCAGGATGACGGTGTCGTCAATATGATCCAGAATTTCGCCGACGAGTGCTTCTTCGGCCTCGTACAGGTTTTCGATCACGCGCAGGTAAAGCTTGCGCTTCGATCCCACATGGTGGTGGATGGTGGAAATGTTGAGCCCGGTCTTGGTGGCGAGTTGCCGGGTGGACACGCCTTCGTAGCCATAGCGGGAGAACAGCTCTGTCGCAGCTGCCAGGATACGCTCAGTGCTGGTGGGTTCGGGTTTCCGTGCCGTCGCCAAACCTTGACAACCTTTTGATCGGGCTTTTAGTATCAATCAATCGTTTGATTGATACTAAGCCGTCATCTGGCCCCTGTCAAGACGGCGTCGCAGAAGGGAGTTGGCGTGAACCTGGTCGATGCAGACAAGCATCTGTTGCACCCGTTTACCGCACTTCGGGACCATGACGCCAGCGGTCCTCACATTATCGAGCGCGCGAAGGGAATCTACATCTACGATGTTCAGGGCAATCAATACATCGACGCCATGGCGGGGCTGTGGTGCGCGAACATCGGCTACGGCCGCGCCGAGATCGGCGAGGCCATGGCCGCGCAGGTCGGCAAGCTGTCCTACTACCACTCGTTCATGTCGCTCGCCAATGGGCCTTCGATCGAGCTTGCGGACCGTCTGGCGGCGATGGCGCCGGGGGCGCTGAATCACACGTTCTTTTGCAATTCCGGGTCGGAAGCCAACGATACGCACGTCAAGATCGTCTGGTACTACAACAATCTTCTTGGCCGCCCTCGTAAGAAGAAATTCATCGCGCGGCGCGGGGCCTACCACGGCGTCACTGTAGCTTCGGCGAGTCTGAGCGGCCTGCCGAATTTGCAGAAGGGATTCGACGTGCCGCTCGAGCGATTCCTGCACGTCAGCCGTCCGCACGTCTATTGGGAAATGCCAGCCGGCATGACCGAACCGGAGTACTCGCGTAAGCTCGCAGAGGAATTGAACGACAAAATTCTGGAGGAGGGGCCGGACACGATCGCTGCATTCATCGCGGAGCCCGTGATGGGCGCGGGCGGTGTAATCCCGCCGCCGGAAGGCTACTTTCAGGCCATTGTTCCGGTGCTCAGGCAGCACGACATTCTACTGATTGCGGACGAAGTGATCTGCGGATTCGGGCGGCTGGGCAAGATGTTCGGATCGAACGTGTACAACATCAAACCCGATCTGATGACCCTCGCCAAGGGCCTGACCAGCGGATATATCCCCATGTCCGCGTGCCTGGTGTCGGACGCAATTTACGATGTGTTGAAAAGCGGCACGGCGGAAATGGGACCTTTTGCGCATGGATACACCTACACGGCGCACCCCGTATCAGCCGCCGTGGCGCTGAAGAATCTCGATATCTTGGAGCGCGAGCGCCTGGTCGAAAATGCGGCTTCGGTGGGCGGCTATCTACGGGCCCGGCTGCGCCGCGCCGTAGCCGATCATCCGCTCGTAGGCGATGTGCGCGGTCTGGGCATGATTGCCGGGGTTGAACTGGTCGCCGACAAGGCAAACAAAGTGCCGTTTGATTTCTCCGACGGCGTGGCCCGGAAACTCTACAACCATGCGCTCAAGCATGGACTCGTCTGCCGGCCAATCCTGAACATGCTCGCGTTCTCGCCGCCGTTGATTCTGACCCAGGCCGATGCGGATCAGATCATCGACCGGTTCAGTGCGGCATTGGAAGACTTACGCCGGGATTTGCAACGATGAACGCTGCGGGGAGGACAGGTTAGTTCATGCATACCGCGCTCGCCATCTGCCCGCACGCTGACGATGCGGCCGCGTTTTTCGGCGGCACGCTCACGAAGTTCGCGGACGAGGGTTGGAAGACCATCATCGTTCGCGTGACCGACGACGCAAAGGACTCCGTCGGATCAACGCTTGAAGCGACCATCGCGCGGAACACGGCCGAACTCGCCGCTGCGGCGCGAATCATGGGCGTGTCCGAAATCGTGGAACTGGGCTACTCGACCGACTGCCTTGGTGATGCGTCAGAAGTCTCATTGCGCGAGCGCATGGTCTACCTGTTCCGAAAGTATAGGCCTTACGCGGTGTTCACGTTCGATCCCTTCGGTCTCTACGAAGGCAATATGGATCACATCGTCACGGCGCAGGCGGTGGAGGAGGCGTTCTGGGTTTCGTGTTTCGACCTGCACCACCCGGAACATTTGGCTGAAGGTTTGAAGCCATTCTCGGTCTGCGAGCGGTGGTACTACGGACGTAATCTTCCGGGCCGCAACTATTTCGTCGACATCACCGATCAATTCGAGCGGAGAATCGCCGCGCTGTGCGCGCACGACATGATGATGCGCAACCTGGTGAACCAGCTGCGTCTGCAAGCGGAAACCTGGGGCCGACGCGTGCCGGTCTTCGAGGAGGCTTTCGCAGGAGATCTTCGGCCTTTGCTGGCCCAGTGGATGACACTCAAGGGGGAGACCGAAGCGCGCGCGGGCGGACTGCCCGCAGGCCGTTTAGCCGAGTCGTTCCGCCTGGTACGTTTCGGCGGCTTTGAAGAGATCATCCAACGCATGAGCGAGCCAGTTCCTGGCGCATTGCCACCGATACCCCGACCTGGTCTGGATAATCCGCGCTAATGACGCGTCGGGAACACAACGCTTGCCACCGACATTGGCGGCATTGCAAAAACCGCATCGCCGAAATCCGTATCAATGCACAGCGTCTGTTCATCACCGTCGGGGTTGACGGCGATCACCACAATTGTGCCATCGGGATTGCGAAACGCCACTGCCTCGCGCGCGCCGCCTTCGCTTGCCGTACCCAGTCGCACGGCGCCACGCTGGATGAACTTCATAAACTGCCCATACATGTAATAATCGAAGTGGTATTGGGTTTCCAGGCGGCCCGAATCGAGCGTGATGCTCGTCTTGCTCGCTTCAAAGGGTCCGTTGTTCGGCCCGCCTTTGTCGTCGATCATCGTCACCCAGGCGTTGTAGCTCGATGCGCCGTTCCTGAAGTAGTCCACGATTTTGAGTGCGCCACGCGCGCCGAAGGTGGATCCTTCAGTGAAATACAAGGGCACGCCGGGGAATCGTTTCGCGAACTCCGACATGCCGTCGGCGCTGCCGGCATAGCCATGGAACGCAACGCCGTCCACGAATCGCGCGGCGCCCGGATCGCGCAACACCGTCGCCGGATATTCGATGCCCGGGTCGTCGCCGTCCGGTGTGCTATTCACGTTGAAGTTGTGGTCGTAGGTCCAGATTTGGGTCTGCAGACCTGCGCGCGCGAAGGCCGGTCCCAGGTGATCGCGGATGAAGTCACGCTCGTCCTCACCGCTCCAGCGGCAGGAGGGGTAATGCCACTTCGCTTCACTTTCTTTCGACCGATCCACGCCAGGTTCATTTTGTACGGTCACAGCATGAATCGGGATCCCTTCCTGAGCGTAAGCTTGAACGAATCGGACGAAATACTCCGCGTACACCCCGTAGTATTCGGGCTTGAGTTGCCCGCCGATCATCGTGCCAGTCGTCTTCATCCAGCCGGGCGGACTCCACGGCGAAGCGTAGAACAACAGCGCGGGATTTTCTTCGAACGCCATCTTGAGCACCGGCAGGATGTAGGCCCGGTCT
>CAZLDA010000148.1:5305-8097 GCA_964557875.1 uncultured Pseudomonadales bacterium
TCCTTGTCGATCGAAAAGTGATTGAGTTGTGGATCGGGAACGCCGCCGGGAGGGTCGTTGTAGCTGTACCACGGCTCTCCGGTGAAGTCCGGAGTGCCGATGCAGATGCGCATCAAGTTCATTCCGATGCCGGAAACGGGATTCACGAGTCGGCGAATCGCTTCGCGCCGTTCCACTTCCGGCAGACGCGAGAGGTTGTAGCAGGTCGTATGTTCGAGCGAACTGCCCAACCCGAGAACTGTCTGGTGTGTGTCGCGCGCGTCGACGCGAACCACCGCACCGTGCCCCCGGCGTTTCGAGGTCGACCCAGTAACGGCAGATTCGGGCATGGGCGACAGGCGAAACTGCATGTCTTCCGAGCTTATCCACACCCGCGTTGCAGTGTCGTCGGCCGATCGGGCCGGAGATGCGATGCCGATAGCGATACACAGCAACATAAGAGCTCGCCTTACATCATGCACATTCGGTTCTCCCGCGCACGCGACCGTTGCGTCGCGCTTCGCGCGCAATTATAGTCGGCCCGCCCATGACTACAACTGCACAAAAAGAATTCACAAAGCTGGAAGGGTTCGCCTTTCTCATCGCGATGATCGGCGTGCAGCTCGCCAGCGAACTGTTCGCCCAATGGGGCACGTATTTTTACTCGCCCTCAGGCGAGACGGGCCGCATCATTTACGTGTCCGTTAGCATGATCGGGTATATCTTCATCATCGGCCGGCTGGTCGACCTCATCACCGACCCCATTATTGGCGTGGCTTCTGACCGGTCTTCGTTCTTCGGTGGCCGGTTTCGGCTTCCGCGCATTCAGGGCCGCCGCCGCCCGTTTATTTTCTGGGGGTCGATCCTGATGACATTCACCGGTATCGCGTTCTGGTATCCGCCCGTGGCCGATGTGTCGATGGTGAACTTCCTGTTCGGTGCGGTACTCATGTCCCTCCATTGGCTGATGTATACGCTCGCATACATACCCTTGCTCGCGCTTGCTCCGGAAATTGCCCGTTCGCACAATGCACGCGTAAAACTCGGCACCTGGATTGCCGTCGGAATGATTCTCGGCCTTGTCGCTGCGGCGCTTGCGCCCGGAATCCTAATCGACGCGCTGGATCCCGCCCGCCATCCGGCCGTCGAGGGTGCCGCGCCGCAGTATTCACCGGTGGGGTACCAGCGCGTCGCATGGATCTTTGCCGTGCTCACGCTCGCGTGTTTCCAGTTTTTCGTCTGGACCGTCCGCGAGCGCGAAGTCGAACTGCAACCCGACACGGCCACGCCCGCATGGCGCGAGATGGTGCGGACCTTCGAAGAGCCGTTGTTCCGAAAATACTTCGTGATTTTTTTCCTGTTCTACCTGGGCTTGCTCGCAAACCAACGTGCAATTCCGTTCTGGGTGGAACTCGGGCTGGGTGGAAACGAGGCGACGTTATCAGTTCTGGGTATTCCGTTCATGATTACCTGTCTACTCGGCGCCTTCGCATGTCTATGGCTGTGCAAACGCTTCGAGCTGAAATGGATGGTTGTATTCGCACTCGGTACGATGACGATCGGTATGCCGTTCATGTACGTGATCGCGAAGATCGACGCAGACCCGAATACAAAGCTGCTCTTGGGAAGCCTCGTATACGGCTTCAAGGGCGTTGGGCTGGGCATGATGTATGTCCTCGTGACCCCCATGATCGGCGAGATCATAGATAAAAGTGCGGAAGCCGACGGCACCCGGCGTGAAGCCGTCTATAACGCGATGCACGGCGTCATGGTAAAAGCTGCGACCACACTCGGTATTGTCGTCTCCATGGCGCTGATGGACTGGTACGGCAATTCCGTGAGCCGCCCGCAGGGTGTGTTCCTGGTTGCGCCAGTCGCGAGCCTGTTCTGCTTTATGGCGATGATACTCGCTGCCCGGTATCCCGTGATTCGATCGGTCCGCGAACAATATCCGCGCAAGGAGAAGTAGTAGCGTGCGAAAAATATGGCCGGTTCCAAAGTTGCATTACACCGCGCTCGGCGATCATGCCGAACCGCGAGACGTCATCCTGTTCTACAGCCGCGCCGCGTGGGAAGCCGTCCGGCCGTCGCTTCAACTTCGCATCCGCTCCCAAGCGGAAGTCCGCGAGGCCACAGAGGAGCACTGGAATGCGCTCGATGCCGCGCTCGACGGCGAAGTAGTGTATTCGATTGGCGGCGGGCTTGCGTGCGATGCAGCGAAATACATTGCCGCGAAACGTGGACTGCCGCTCATCTGCGTGCCGACAGCTATTTCCGTCGATGCTTTTTTTACCTGGGCCTCCGGAATCCGCCGCGGCGGATGCGTAGCCTACCTGGAAACGAAGCCACCGGATCTGACGGTCATCGATTTCGAAACCATCGGCCGGGGGCCCGCCGAATTGCGCGCCTCTGGCATATGCGATGTGCTATCTATTGCCACCGGTTGCGCCGACTGGCAGTACGCGCACGAACACGGAAAGAACCCGCCTCACATGCAATACCTGCCGGCGGCGGCCGACACAGCCCAAGCGATTCTGCGCGGCGCGATCGATGCCGCTGAATCCGCCGGACGCGGAGAAGCAGAAGGCCTTGCGCGGTTGGTGGATGCGCTAGTGCTCGAAGTGCAACTCTGCAACCTGATCGGCCACAGCCGGCCAGAAGAAGGCAGCGAACATTATTTTGCATACTGCGCAGAGAATTACCTCGGCGCCGGCCATTCACACGGCGAACTGGTAGGCCCCGGCATAATCCTCATGGCCCAGCGTCTCGGGCTCGACGTTGCTCCCATCGAAAAGGCATTACGTACATGTCAT
>CAZLDA010000149.1:0-8064 GCA_964557875.1 uncultured Pseudomonadales bacterium
TCCATCCGGCCGAGATCCCTTAGAGCGCGGTCACCGCAGCAAGCCGTCTGAAGACCCGTTACAGAGCGGTCGCCTGCCTTTCCGCGACCGGCGCGCGTGACGCGCGTTCGCTCTGCAGCATCCGCATCACCCACACGTAGCTCGCGCCGGCGACCACCACGTTGGCAACTGCATTTGCGCCGAAGATTCCGAGATAGCCGAACAGCCGGTCGCCGAGCATTGCGAGCGGCACATAAATCAACACCATCCGCGTGATGGTCAGCGTGAGCGATGGCAGCGGTTTGCCGAGGGCGACAAAGCAGCTGCCCGACACCATCGACACACCCATGGTCGAATAGGTGAGCGGCACGATCAGGAGATAGTGATACGTCGCTTCGACAACGGCCGGGTCGTTGTTGATCAGGCCGACGATGGCGCGGCCGAACACCGCCAGCACCGCAAAGATGAACACGCCCCACGCGAACGAGAAGCGGTAGCCGAACCGCAGCGCCTCGTCGATGCGATCCTGCCGACCCGCGCCCCAGTTCTGGCCGACCATCGGGGAAATGCTCGACGACATCGCCATCAGGATCATCACCGCGAGCGATTCAATTCGTACCGCTACGCCGAAACCAGCCACCACCGCGTGGCCGTACTTTGCAAGCAGGCCGAACACCACGCCCATCGACACGGGGCCAATCAGGTTCGTCATGATCGACGGCACGCCGATCTTCAGCACTTCGCTCCAGGAATGAAGAACACCACGCCAATCGCCCAACGGGCGAATCATGCCGCGGCGGGTCAGCACGTATGCAGTGGCGAGCAATGTCAGGAAACGCGATGCGACGAACGCCCATGCGGAGCCGGTGTATCCGATACCGTCGTGAACGCCGGGCAGGCCGAAGATCAGCACAGGGGCGATCAACACCTGAATCGCGGCGCCGGCCGTCATGAGTGCGCCGGGAATCCGCGCGTTGCCGAGCGCGCGCAACATCGACATCGCGACCATCGGCAACGCAAACAGCGGCAGGCCGATGAACCAGATGTTCATGTATTCGGTCACCATCGGCAGAATGATCTCGTCTGCGCCCATCACGCGGAACAGATGCGGCCCGAAGATGCGCCCGAACACGGCGAGTGAAACCACCAGGATCAGCACGAGCAGCAGCGTGTGCGTGCCGAGCACACAGGCGCGTGTGCGGTCACCGCCCCCGAGCGTTCGCGACATGATCGACGTCGCGCCGATGCCGAGGCCCATCGACACCGACGACAGCCCCATCACCATCGGAAACGAGAAGCTGACTGCAGCGAGTTGTTGCGTGCCGATCCAGCCGATGTAGATCGTGTCGATCATCGACGCGATGATCATCGACGATATGCCGAGGAACATCGGCACCGTCAAACGGATGAGATGTCTACCGACGGGACCCGTGGTGAGATCTTCGGAACGGCGCAAACGTGAAAATTCCGCGGCTGAGCAAATCGGGTATTCTAACCAGCCTCACCATCCTTGATAGCGCCGTGACGTCAGACGCGCCTCGTACGGCAAGAATCGTGCACTCCATCGACGATGTTCCCGCGCGGGTCTGGAACGCGTGTGCGAATCCGGGTGCGCCGATTCCGGACAACCCGTTTCTCGATCACGGCTTTCTGCTCGCCCTCGAAAAGAGCGGCAGTGTCAGCGCGCGTACCGGCTGGCAGCCGTTTCACCTCCTACTCGAGCGTGGCGGCACAGACGTGATCGGAGTGGTGCCCATGTACATGAAGAGCCACTCGCGTGGCGAATACGTGTTCGACAACGCATGGGCCGACGCGTGGCATCGCGCCGGCGGCAGGTACTACCCGAAGCTGCAGATCAGCGTTCCGTTCACACCCGCAACGGGCCGGCGTCTGCTCGCGCGCCCCGATGCAGATCCGGACGAGGTCGAACGGCAACTCACCGCCGCGTGCGTGCAGATCGCGAAACAAAGCGAAGTGTCGTCGCTGCACATGACGTTCCTGCCGGAATCGCAATGGCGCACGCTAGGCGAGATGGGGCTTCTGCAACGCGTCGATCAACAATTCCACTGGCAGAATCGCGGCTACGCGTCGTTCGACGACTTCCTCGCGGAACTCGCGTCGAAAAAACGCAAGAACCTGAAACGCGAACGCCGTGAAGTGGTGGAAGCCGGTATCGACATCGAATGGGTGACCGGTTCCGACATCAAAGAACACCACTGGGACGCGTTCTTCGAGTTCTACACCGACACCGGCAACCGCAAATGGGGCAGCCCGTATCTGACACGGCGCTTCTTCAGCCTGGTCACGCAGGCGATGGCAGATCGAATCCTGCTCGTGATGTGCAAACGCAACGGTCGCTACATCGCCGGTGCGTTGAACTTCATCGGCAGCGATGCGTTATACGGCCGCAACTGGGGTTGCATCGAAGACCACCGCTTCCTGCACTTCGAGGCGTGCTACTACCAGGCGATCGATTTTGCGATCAGCCGCGGTTTGCAGCGCGTCGAAGCCGGGGCCCAAGGGCCACACAAGGTCGCGCGCGGCTACGTTCCGCAAGCCACGTACAGCGCGCATTGGATTCGAGATGCGGGGTTACGCGATGCGATCGCGCGATATCTGAAGGAAGAACGGAACTACGTGCAGCAGGACATCGACTACCTGAACGAACACACGCCGTTCCGCTCCGATCTTCAGATCGATCCTATCGCTGCTTCAACAGATCGCGAATCTCGGTAAGCAGCACTTCCTGCGGCGGCGCTTGTTGCACTTCGGGCGCCTTTGCCTCTTCCTTCTTCTTCATCGAGTTCATCGCCTTGATCAACATGAAGATTGCGAACGCGATGATCACGAAGTCGACGATCGACTGAATGAACTTGCCATAGTTCCACGTTACCGCGGGATGCGCCGCGTCCACCGCGGGCTTAAGCGACACGACGAGATCACTGAAATCGACGCCGCCGAGCAACAGCCCTAGCGGCGGCATCAACACATCAGCGACGAACGACGACACGATCTTGCCGAACGCGCCGCCGATGACGATCCCCACCGCCATGTCGACCACGTTGCCGCGCATGGCGAACTCTTTGAACTCCGAAGCTAGAGACATGCTCTTCCCTCCCGTTTGAAATACTCGAACACCTAACGCTTGGGTCAGAGATTCCCTTTGACCTGCGTCAGATAACTTTTGATACGCGCGAGATTCTGCGGCCCCATTCGCAACAGCTGCTTCTGCAGCGGCTTCAGCGATTCGAGATTGGGGTCGGCGAACTGGTAGTACACCTTCGGCTGCACCACTTCGATGTCGCCTTGCAGATCGGGTGTCGCCAACACCTGTTCGATGCCTTCTCGAATGGCGGTCGTTGGATCTGAATCCTTCGCGCCGAGCTCCTTGAGCGCCTCTACCAACAACGGCGACAAGGTGCGCAGCAACGCGGCTGCCTTTTGCGGATCGATGCTGATCGCCGTATCGACGAAGCTGTCGAATCGATGATAACCCTCGGGATCGATCAGCATCCGCTCACCGTCCTGCCGCACCGGGAACTTCGTAGTCGGCGTAAGGAACACCAGTTGGCGGCGCGGATAGTCGCCGACGCGCGCGTTGTCGATGACGACTGCGAAACGGCGCACGAGATCATCCTGCTTCAGCCACTCGGTCATACCCGGCGACAACGGGCTCACCTGTTCGCGCACGAAGTCGTCGCTTGCTTCCAGCGAGGGCAGTACCAGTCGTTGCACGTCGGGTGTCGGTGGAACATCGCCGTCTTCATGCGGTTTTGCAGGTGTTTCGGCAGGGGTCGAAACGCTTGTCGCCGTGGCGGGCGGTTGTGAACTCTTCCACCACCAGAGACCGCCGCCGATCAACACAACGATGGCTCCGGCAATAGCCATGATGGTGCGTGTCTGCATCGAACCTCCGTACTTCGAAAACACGGCGCTCTGCGCATCGTGCCATGAAATCCATTATCATTTCCCGCTTTTCGAAGCGCACGCTTTTCCAAGGACACGCTCTTCCAGGAACACGCTCCTCTATGAACACCATTAGGCGCACCGACATCCGCGACGTGTTGAATCGACATATTGCCGAAGGCCGCGACGTCCTCATCGCAGGCTGGCTGCGAAGCGCGCGCACGTCGAAGGGCGGCTTCGCCTTTCTTTCCATCAACGACGGCTCGAGCTTCGATGGCCTTCAGGTCGTTGCCGGCGCAGAGCTTCCGAACTACGAATCCGAAATCGTCAAACTGACGACGGGCTGCGCGATCGAGGTCGAAGGTACGGTCGTTGCATCGCAGGGCAAGAACCAGGAACGCGAAATTCAGGCGACGCGTGTAACGCTGATTGGTGCGGTGGACGACCCGGAAACGTATCCGATCGCCAAGAAGCGCCACACGTTCGAATATCTGCGCACGGTCGCGCATCTGCGCCCCCGGACGAATACGTTCGGCGCTATCGCACGACTGCGCAACTCGATCACACAAGCGGTGCACGGCTACTTCCACCGCCACGGTTTCGTATGGGTCAACACGCCGATCATCACGGCAAGCGACTGCGAGGGCGCGGGTCAGCTGTTTCGCGTGAGCACACTCGATGCGCTCAATCCACCGCGCGCGGGTAACGGCGTCGACTTCGAGCAGGATTTCTTCGGCAGGCAAACGTATCTGACCGTATCGGGCCAGCTGAACGTCGAGAGTTACTGCCTGGCCCTGTCGAAGGTGTACACATTCGGCCCGACGTTCCGCGCCGAAGATTCGAACACCAGCCGGCACCTTGCAGAGTTCTGGATGATCGAGCCCGAGGTTGCGTTCGCGGATCTTTCAGCAAATGCCGATCTGGCCGAAGACTTCCTGAAGACCGTCTTCAAGCAGGTGCTCGAAGAACGTCCCGACGACATGGCATTTTTTGCAGACAGAATCGACAAGCAGGCGATCACGCGCCTCGAACATCTGATCAAGACGCCGTTCGTACGCATGGACTACACCGAAGCGGTCAACATCCTGAAGAACTGCGGCGAACGGTTCGAGTTTCCCGTGGACTGGGGGCTCGACCTGCAATCGGAACACGAACGTTATCTAACGGAGAAACACGTCGGCGGACCGGTCGTAGTGGTGAACTATCCAAAAGACATCAAGGCGTTCTACATGCGTCTCAACGACGACGGCAGAACCGTTGCCGCAATGGACGTACTGGTGCCGGGCGTCGGCGAGATCATCGGCGGCAGCCAGCGTGAAGAGCGTCTTGCGATGCTCGATGCGCGAATGGCCGAACACGGACTCGGCGAAGAACTGTGGTGGTACCGCGACCTGCGTCGTTACGGTTCCGTGCCGCATGCGGGTTTCGGCCTCGGCCTCGAGCGGCTGGTTCTGTACATGACCGGAATGGAGAACATTCGCGACGTCATTCCGTTCCCTCGCGTGCCGCACAATGCCAGTTTCTGACAGCGCGAGTTCTGACGACGCACGCTTCTGACGACCGCATTCGGGCGCGAGCGGGAGTAGCCCGGGAACCAGAAGGAGAAAACGACTCGCCAATGTTCCGTTCGCTGCTGCGGCTAAAAGCGTTTCTCGTACCCTACCGCGGTCTGCTCGGGCTCGGCATCTTCGCGTTTCTGATCGCGCGCATCTTCGAAGCCGCCATCCCGCTGTTCCTCAAGAAGGGCATCGATACCATCGCCGCGGGCTCCGGTGACGTGCTGCTGCCTGTGCTCGGCATTGCCGGGGCCGTCATCGCCCGGTTCCTCGTCGTCAGCCAGGCGCGCATTCTGGTTCGCCGCGTCGGCTTGAACGTCGCGTTCGATCTGCGCGCTCAGCTGTACGCCCAACTACAGCGCCAAGGCGCGAAGTTCTTTTCCCAGTTCACCATCGGCGACATGATGACGCGCGCCATCGCCGACATCAGTCTCGTGCAGCGCCTCATCTCGATGGGCAGCATCCTGCTGGTGGTGCTGGTGTTTGCCACCGTCGTTGGCTTCAGCTTCATGTTGTATCTGTCGCCTATGCTCACCGCGCTGATCCTGCCGCCGCTGCCGTTCGTGTTCTTCTATGCGTGGTACGTGTCGCGCGAGATGGGCGTTTCGTCGCGCGACGTGCAGGACCGCATGTCCGATCTCGGCACACACGTGCAGGAGAACCTTTCCGGCATCAGAACCATTCAGGCGATGGTCCAGGAAGAGAACGAAATCCGTCGCTTCGCGGTAACGAACCAGCGCTACTCCGAGTCGTTCTATCGGCAGGCGCAGATCAACTCGCTGATGGCGGCGTGGATGCCGTCGCTCGCCGCGGCCTGCTCGATCGTCATTCTCGGCTACGGCGGCAGCCTGGTTCTGTCGGGCAAGATCACGGTAGGCACGTTCACGGCGTTCTTCATGTACGTGAACATGGTGGTGCAACCGTTCCGCGTCGCCGGCTTCATCGTCAATCTGTTCCAGCGCGCGGCAGTCGCCTCCGATCGACTGTTCGAGGTATTCGATCTCGCGCCGGAGATCCACGACGCACCCACGGGTAAGACGCCCGCGCAGATTCACGGCGCCATCGAGTTCAAACACCTGAGCTTCGCGTACGACACCAAGCGTGAACCTGCACTCAGCGATGTTTCGCTCAGCGTGCGTCCCGGTGAGTCGATCACCATCATGGGTCGCGTGGGCGCCGGCAAGACGACGTTGCTGAAACTGCTGATCCGCCTGCTCGATCCACCACCCGGTTCCGTGTTCGTCGACGGACACGACGTGCGCGACTACCCGTTGGCGCAACTGCGCTCGCAGATCGCGTTCGTTCCGCAAGACCCGTTCCTGTTCGGCGAACCGCTGCGCGACAACCTGACGTACGACGATCCGGTGCGCGCGCTCGATCTCATCTGGGAAGCCGCCGCGTCGGCGGATTTCAAAGACACCGTCGAAGGGTTCGCCGATCAGCTCGAGACAATCGTCGGCGAGCGCGGCGTAACGCTTTCAGGCGGCCAGAAGCAACGCGCCACGCTCGCGCGCGGATTGATCCGTCAGGCACCCGTGCTGGTGCTCGACGACTGCTTTTCGAGCGTGGACACCGAAACCGAAGAACACATCCTGTCCGAGTTGAAGCGCCTGCGGCGCGGCCAGACGACGTTGCTGATCTCGCATCGCGTATCCACCGCGCGTCACTCCGATCGCATCGTGGTGCTCGACGAAGGCCGCATCATCGAAGAAGGCACGCATAGTGAATTGCTGGCGCGCGGCGGTTCGTACGCGGAACTCGAACGTATCCAGCGCGAAGGTGCAGATGCCTCCGACTATGCGACGCCGGAGGTGCACGCATGAGCGAGCTGGCAATCGGCAGCACACGTCCCGAACCGCCGCGCCGCGATCACGCGATGTTCGACGCCGAGTTGTCCGGCCAGGCTTTGAACCTGTCGCTGCTGCGCCGTCTATTGCAGTGGATTCGCCCGTATCGCGCAACCGTCGCGCTCAGTTCGGTGCTGATTCTCGCTTCGTCTGCGCTGCAGGTGATGCTGCCGGTGGTGATCAGCGTGGTCGTGGTAGACCACGTCATCATGGGTTCGACACAGAACGTCACGCCCGACATGGGCATGATCGACGCCACCCAATGGATCGAACGCTTCTTCGGCCTTTCGGAACTCGCTGCCGCGTGTGTGCTGTTCGCCGTGCTGCAGCTCGGCTGGGCCATCACGGGGCACTATCACCGGCTGACGCTGATCCGCGCCGTGATCAACGGCCTGCGCGACTTGCGCCTCGACCTGTTCCGACATCTCGAAACGCGCCCTTCCTCGTTCTACGACCGTGTTGCGGTGGGCCGCATCATGACGCGGGTCACCAACGACGTGGAAGCGCTCTACGAACTATTGCGCGGCATCGGCACGTTGATCGGCGAGTTCGTGCCGTTCTTCGTGGCGCTCGTGATCATGCTCGCGGTAGACGTGAAGCTGACGGTGATCATGCTGCTGGTGATGCCGATCATGGGCGGCGTGACTTACACGTTCCAGCGCATCACGCGGCAACTGTTCCGGCTCGTGCGCCAGTCGGTGTCGGCGCTGAACCAGAATCTGCAGGAGAACCTCGCGGGGCTGCAGGTCGTGCAGCTGTCGCAGCGCCAGCAATAC
>CAZLDA010000150.1:0-8043 GCA_964557875.1 uncultured Pseudomonadales bacterium
TCCGCGCGTTCCTGCCGTATCCGGCGGCCGACGCGCCACGCGTCGAGAACGATCCGGATTTCGGGGTATCCCGGTAACGCGGCGGTAGTGAATTCGCCGGGATGCACCACCACCACTTCCGCACCGCGCCGATTCAGATGAGGGATGACCTGCTTCAGCGTGGTGACCACGCCGTTTGTCTGCGGCGCCCAAGCATCGGTGATCAGCAGCAGCTTCAAGCGCGCAACCGCTGCGCAATCGAAACTGGTGCCGAGGTGTTGGCAGCCGCGTTCACCTCATCGGCCCAACGGATCAGTTTGAACTCGCCGCGTTCGTCCTCGACGAGCGCCGTGCACGATTCCACCCAGTCGCCGCAATTCATGTAACGAATGCCGTCGTAGTCCGTGATTTCGGCGTGATGAATGTGGCCGCACACGACGCCATCGAAGCCCCGTTGGCGACAATCGTGGCTCACCGCTTCTTCGAAGCCGCTCACGAAACTCACAGCGCGCTTCACTCGATACTTCACCCACGCCGACAGCGACCAGTAGCCGTATCCGAACTCGGCACGCCATCGGTTCAGCTGGGCGTTCAACGAAATCAACAGGTCGTAGCCGAGCCCACCCAACAGCGCTACCCAGCGGTGATAACGGGTAACCACGTCGTAGGCATCGCCGTGCGTCACAAGGAAACGTTTGTCGTTCCGCGCGCGATGCACCGCTTCATCCACCACTCGTATGTTGCCGATTTCCATATCGGAGTATTTGCGCAGGAACTCGTCGTGATTGCCCGTAACGTAGGTGACCTGCGTGCCGCGCTTCGACAACGTGAGGAAACGACGCATCACGTTCGTATGCGCCTGCGGCCAATAGAAGCCCGTCTTGAATCGCCAGCCGTCGATGATGTCGCCGACCAGATACAGCTGATCGCATGTATGCGTCTTCAGGAACTCCAGAAGGAGGTCGGCGCGACAACCGCGCGTGCCCAGATGAATGTCGGAGAGAAAGATCGTGCGGTAGTGGGTTTTGGAGGGTTCGCGTATGCAGAACGAGGGTTTTGTATTCATGCCTGCGTAGGGTATGCGCGTGGTATGGCAATCCGATGACGACGCCGTGAACGTTCTGTGACGGTGCCAAAAGTGCGGACCTGATCACGCACAGACTTGCATTGACGCGACGTTCACGACCACGGATTGTCGGGCAATCCCGAAATTGCTCTTCATCGGGTTTGCCAGCATCGTCATTGATGGGTAGTCTCGCGCCCGCGCTCAAACGTCCCTTTGATATCACCCTGCCGTTCGCCGCTTGAGTTCGACGTTCGGGAAGAAGATCCGAACGCATCGCTGCGTTCATCGAGTCCGTCAAAGTTTCGTGGTGCGCGCACGGATAGGATTACAGCGAGTCTTGGCCTTTCCCGGTACCGTGTTCGAGAACAAACAGGGACATTTACGCATCGATGCGGCCGATTCCACCTTTTCGGGTGGCGTGCTGCAGTCGCTGTCCCCTATGATTCCCGGGAACCGATTTGTACGGCCCGGTCCCACAGTGTTACGTCATTTTTCCAACGATCCGAAGACAATTTCCGAAGCCATTTTTGGAAGCGTGGCTATATTTAGCTTCAGAGTTTCGAACTGGGTCCGGAGGCATGCATGAAGCGTCTGATGAAGTCGACGAAGACCTTGTCCGCGCCGGACGATCTCACGACGCTGATCTGTGCCTCCGCCGCCCGAACGCGAGCGGATCACTGACAGTGGCGGGCGATCAGCGACCAGCCGCGACGCCGCACCGTCCTCACCCGCGTTTCAATCGCCACATCGGCCTCACCTTATTGACCGCGGTGCTGCTGATCGGGCTCGACTCATCGCAGCGTGCCGGCGCGGTCGTCACCGAAGCGCCTCGACCGTACCACCCACAACTCGTCTCTCCTGAAGCAGTGGTTTTGAAGTCCGGCCTCGCCATCAATCGTCTGATCGCGCCTGACAACCACACCAACGAACATGTTCCGATGTCGCTCGAAGTCCCGGTGGAGCCGGGCGATACGCTGATCGCGTTGCTCGCGCAGGTGGGCATCGTGATGTCGGACGCCTACGCCGCAGTACGTGCGCTCGCACCGGTATTCAAAGCGCGCGACGTCAAGCCGGGCTGGACGTTGCACGTCACGCTGCAACCGCAGGATCCGCCGCGACTCGCCATGTTACAGGCGATCGCGTTCCAGCCGAGCGTCGAACGCGAAATCAAAGTCACGCGTCGCGAGTCCGACACCGGCAACCCGTTCCTCGCCGTCACCATTCCGCATGCGTTGCACCGCACGAGCAATCTGGCCAGCGGCACGATAGACAACGGTCTGTTCAACGCGGCGACGGCGGCGGGGGTACCGCACGACACACTCGTCGAAGCAATTGCGTTGTTCAGCTTCGAAGTGGATTTCCAGCGCGACATACGCGCAGGTGATCAATTCGAACTGCTCTACGACACGTACACCGATTCGAAAGGTGACTTCGGCAAGGCGGGCGATCTGTACTACGCGAAGCTGGTGCTGCGCGGCAAAGAAAAGGAGTATTACCGCTTCACTCCGCGCAGCGGCACCTCGGATCTGTTTTCGCGCGACGGTCGCTCGATCCGTAAAGCGCTATTGCAAACGCCGGTCGATGCCACGCGCATTTCGTCCACGTACGGGATGCGCTTCCATCCGATCCTCGGCTACACGCGTATGCATCGCGGCGTCGATTTCGCTGCGCCGAGGGGAACGCCGGTGCGCGCTGCCGGCGACGGTATAGTTCAGGTTGCTGGCAACGGCGGCAGTTATGGAAACTACATCCGCATTCAGCACACTTCGAAATACAGCACGGCTTACGCGCATCTAACGGGCTTCGCGAGGGGCGTGAAGAAAGGCGCACGCGTTAAGCAAGGCGAGGTGATTGCGTACGTCGGCGCCACCGGTCGTGCAACCGGTCCGCATCTGCACTATGAGGTGCTCGTGGGTGGCCAGCAGGTGAATCCGCGCGGCGTTCGGTTGCCGGCAGGGGAATCGCTTTCCGGCGAAGATCTGCGCGCATTCAAGCTGCGATTGCACGAAGTAGATGCCATGCGCGCGAGCCGGCAGATCAGTGGCTCCACCGTCGCTTCGTCGTCGCACAGCGGCGGTTGCGACGTGGCGTCGAACGCCTCGGACGCGTCAGTGAGCGCTGGCAGCTGCTGAAGGCATTGCAGTAACGGCGGGCTTTGCTCGCTCGCGGTTGCCGCCCTCGAAAGCCGGTTGCCGGATCGGATAGTCATGGTCACATCGCGAGCTGGAAGCGCATCTGGTAGATCATCGGCTCTTCGCCGTTGAAGGCACCGCCGTCCACTTCGATCACGTCGACGATGTTGAAGCTGATGCGCAGGAACGGGTTCAGATACCAGTTCAGCGCGTAAGTCGCGTTGCGCTCCTTTCCGCCGTTGACGTCTTCGTTGTTGAGATCGATGCCGCTCAACCGATATGCGATCTCGAACGCGCCCCAGCCGCCTTTGTCAAAGTTCCGATTCGGTCGGATGCCGTCGAATACGCCGCGGTCGGTTCTGTAAGGACGCACCTCGCCGGTCAGCGTATAGGCGATCTGCGAGTAGTAGCCGTCGAACGTGAGGTCGTTGTTGTTGTTCCGGTCGACGTTCGACCATTGATATTCGCTTTGCCAGGAGAGCGCGTCCCATTGCATGGCGAACTCCACGCCGCCGATGGTGTACTGCTCGACGTTCACGAGCTCACCCGTGTCTACGAAACGCTGCTGCAGTACGTTCGACTCCGGCTTGTTGCGAAACCGCACCGTATCGAACTTGGATCCGGTCGCGTTGGAGCTGTTGTCCTGGGTTGGTTCGCGATAGACGTATCCGAGGCCGAAATGCACCACGTGGTTGTCTGTCGCAAACGGGGCGTACGTTACGCGTCCGACCGCGCCATAACCTTCGTCACCCGCGGGTGCCGTATTCGCGTTGCCGACGGGTTCGCCGAAAATGCCAGCCGCTGCGGTCCAGTGCGTTGCGGATGAACCGATCATCAGTCCAGGCGCGCGCGTGGTGATGAACCCGAACGGCAGGCCACGTTCCATGAACGTCGTACCTTTGTCTTGCGCGAGCGCTTCCATGCCGAAAGGTTGTTTGAACTGGCCGGCGGTCACGATGAATGGCTTCAGACGTGCGTAGGCAACGTATGCGTCGGTGATGCCCGACGTGCCCACGAACTCGTACTCGACGCGATATTGCCAGTCGGTGAGGAACGTTCCGCCGATCGACAGCCGCGAGCGCCGCAGATCGGTACCGTTAGATAGCTTCGCGTTGTCTTCGTCGTAGTTGGCCAGGTCGAACTGTTGCAGCGTGCCGATCTGTATCGATGCGGAGTTGTCACCCGACGTGAACTTGAAGCCGTCGCCGGTCGTCATCGTCACTTCGGTCTTGCGTTGCGCCTTCAGCTTTTCGTACTCGGCCATCGTAATGACGCCTTTCTGCGCCAATGTCTCCAGGAGATCGTCTTTTGCATACGCAGACGGCGTCGCCAGGGCGACAGAAAACAGAACAGCCGGCATTCCTGACCACAGTCGCATTTCGAGTGAGCCCCTCAGGAATGTGTGTGTCGAACTGGACTTCGAAGCCGAATTGACTTCGAAAAGCGGTATATATGAGACTATACATCGATATCAAAGTCCACGAAGTGCCGTTCTCATGCTCATCAAGAGGTTGATGTTCAGGAATCCTTGCGGGCCGTTGCGGATCATCGCCCTGGTCGGCCTGTTGGGAGGGTCGTTGGGCGCGCACGCAGAGGAGACGGCACGCGTCTTCGCGGCTGCGAGTCTCACCAATGCGCTAACGGATGTGGGTACGGCGTGGAAGGAGGCCGGCCATCCGGCGCCGAGCCTTGCATTTGCCGCGTCGTCGGCACTTGCCAAACAGATTGATTCAGGCGCGCCCGCGGACGTGTTCGCATCCGCGGACCTGGCATGGATGGACTATCTCGATGAACGCGGCCGAATCGCGACGGGTTCGCGCGTGAACCTGCTCGGCAATGCGCTGGTGTTGATTGCGCCGAAAGGACGACCGGTCAACGTGGAAATGAAACAGGGATTCGACATTGCATCGGCATTCACCGGTAAGCTCTGCACCGGTGAACCCGGCGTGGTGCCAGTGGGTATTTATGCGCAAGAGAGTCTGCAGAACCTGGGCTGGCGGGATTCCCTGCAAGGTCGCATCGTCGGCACCGACGACGTGCGCACTGCACTTGCATTCGTGGAGCGGGGTGAATGTCCGTTAGGCGTCGTTTACGCGACCGACGCGAAGATCAGCGACAAGGTCGAAGTCGTAGCGACCTTCCCCGAAGCAACGCACAAGGCGATCGTCTATCCGGTTGCGATGGTGCAGGGCGGTCGTGCCGACGCAGCCGCATTCCTGAAGTTCATGACGACTTCTCCCGAAGCGGCAGCGATCTACACCAAATACGGGTTTACGAAGCTGATCCAATGAGAATCCGATGGAGCTGACGCCGGCGGAATCGCAGGCGCTCTGGCTCTCCGCACGCGTCGCACTGTTTGCCACCGCCGGGTGCCTGCCGCTAGGAATTGCGGTGGGCTGGTTCCTCGCGCGTCGCAACTTCGCAGGCAAATGGATTGTGGATGCGATGGTGCAGTTACCGATGGTCTTGCCGCCGGTGGTGCCCGGCTACTTCCTGTTGTTGCTGCTCGGTACACAAGGGCCGATCGGCAGCTGGTTGTTGTCGACGTTCGGCATCGTCATCGCCTTCACATGGAAGGGCGCGGTAATCGCTTCCGCCGTGATGGCGTTTCCGTTGATGGTGCAACCGGTGCGCCTTGCGTTCCGGATGATCGATGTGCGCCTCGAGCAGGCGGCCACCACTCTTGGGGCAACGCCGTGGCGTGCATTCCTCACCATTACATTGCCGTTGGCGTTCCCCGGCATCGTCGCCGGCAGCATGCTGTGTTTCTCGCGCAGTCTAGGCGAGTTCGGCGCGACGATGGCGTTCGTCGGCAACATTCCCGGCGAAACGCGCACGTTGCCGCTTGCGATATACAGCTTCACGAATGTTCCGAACGGCGAAGCCCCGGCAATGCGGCTGGCGCTGTTGTCAATCCTGCTGGCCGTCTCTGCGTTGCTGGTCAGCCACTGGATCAACCGACGCGCGGAGCGGCTGTTAGGCTATGCATCGCTGCGGGACGACCATGCTGCAAATTGACCTCGGCTTCAGACGCGGCGCATTCGAGCTCGTTGCCCGCACGCACATCGGCACAGGCGTCACCGGTATCTGTGGTCCGTCGGGTTGCGGCAAGAGCACCTTACTGGGTTTGTTGGCCGGACTGCTGAAGCCACGTAGCGGTGCACTTCGCTTCAACGACGAAGTGTTGTGCGACGTGGCGGAACGCGTCTTTGTACCGCCCTGGAAACGGCACTTCGGCATGGTGTTCCAGGACGGTCAGCTGTTCCCGCACCTATCGGTGCGCTCGAATCTGCTGTACGGACATGCGCACCTCGAAGCCGCAGAGCGACGTTTCGATCTTGCGACCGTAGTGCAATTGATGGAGATCACGGGGCTGCTCGACAGGCGCCCCGCGCAGTTGTCAGGGGGCGAACGCCAGCGCGTCGCGCTTGGTCGCGCGCTGTTGTACTCACCTCGGTTGCTGTTGCTCGACGAGCCGTTGTCGTCGCTCGACGATCGCCTGAAGCAGCAGATTCTTCCGTACTTGAAACGTGTGAAGGACGAAACGCGAATTCCGATGCTTTACGTCAGCCACTCACGGCCCGAAGTGGATTATCTGGCCGACCGGGTATTGGAAATGGAGGCGGGCGTGCTCGTCACTTAAGTGACGCCCAGGATGACGCTCGACGCCTTGAATATCGCAGTGGCCGCATCGCCTTCGGCGAGTTTCAGCGTCTTGGCGGCGCCGTTTGTAATTACCGCGGCCACCGAATTACCGCCTTTCAGATCGATCACCACCTCGGTGTTGACCGCCCCTTTGACAAGCCGGCTTATCGTTCCCGAGAGGCGATTGCGAGCCGACAGCTTGAGTGGAGCGCCATTGTCGATGGCAACGATGATCGACGACGCCTTCACCAGTGCGACTACGGCGGAGCCCTTCTCGAGGTGCAGGTTCTCCACACTCTCATGCGTGATGATCGACACCAGCCGGTCTCCTCCCGCAAGTTCGATCTGAACCTCATCGTTGACGGCGCCCGCCGTAACCTTCGTCACTTTGCCCGCGAACTGGTTTCGAGCGCTTGTCAGCATGGTGAGCCTTCCCAGTAATCCCAGATCGCGGTCGGCGTGTTTTACGCGGGCATTCAGCGTTTCGAGGAAGCGCTCGTGTTCGGCTTCCACCGTTCTGAATGTTTCCACGAGTTGCCGGCCTGCCGGTGTAAGTCGCGTGCCGCCACCGCCCTTCCCGCCGACGGAGCGCTGCACCAGCGGTTTTTCAGCGAGATTATTCATCGCTTCGACTGCATCCCACGCGGCTTTATAGGAGAGGCCGACTGCTTTCGCGGCGGCGGATACGGACTCGGTTTCCCCAACGCTCGCAAGGAGATCCATCCAACGCTTGCTTGCAAGCGTGCCGGCGCGTACTTGAACCGATAGCGCGCTGCCGATGCGGATGGATGACTTGGCCATGTCGAGAGAGGAGTGACGAACGACTGGAGCGATGTTACCCGAACGGAATGTCGGGAACGCGACCCGTTGGGGCACGCTGTGGACGCGCCCGGATGGGCACGTTGGCGAACGCCCGATGCAACTTCGAAGGAGGCTCAAACCGGGTCGGTGATTCGCGCGATCTTCTGGATGAACTGTTCGAGTCGGCGCCGATCGCGCACCTGCATCTCGGTGAACTCGATTCCGCACGAAAGCTGCCCGGTCTGCCGGTTGTAGGCGTGGTGCCGAATGATGGTTCTTGCCGTCAGCGACAGCAGATTCGGAATCTCGATCTGGGACCGCTCGACTACTTCATCGGGCTGAATCTCAGGATCTGACTTCACGTCGAACACCACGCGACAACCACCTGCGGAGATGTCCATGAGATAGCCGCTGAGTGGA
>CAZLDA010000151.1:0-8003 GCA_964557875.1 uncultured Pseudomonadales bacterium
GCGATGCCGGTGCTGAGGTCACGCTGATTTCCGGCCCCGTGGCACTGCCAACTCCGAGTGGCGCCAAGCGTATCGACGTGATCACGGCCCAACAGATGCACGACTCCGTGATACAACACGTCGGCGCTTGCGACATCTTCATCGGGGTCGCGGCGGTTGCGGACTTCCGTCCGGCCCAGAGTGCTGCGCAGAAGATCAAGAAGAAGGCACAGGTGGGTCTTTCGTTGGAGCTCGTTCAAAACCCCGACATCATTGCCGCGGTTGCGCGCTTGAGCGTTCGTCCAATCGTCGTGGGCTTCGCCGCCGAGACACAGGACACGATCGAAAACGCGCGCAGGAAACTGGTGCGCAAAGATCTGGACATGATCGTAGTGAACGACGTGTCTGATCATCGCATCGGCTTCAACAGCAACGACAACGCCGTTACGGTGATCACGACCGACGGCGAGGATCGCATCGATATCGGCAGCAAGTCGGAAATCGCACGCGCAATCATCGATCGTATAGCGGGTGCGATCGCAGACCGCTTATCGCATCGCAGTGTCTCGACGAAGCACGTTAACGACTCGGGCGCGGCTTTCGGCTAGCCAGCACTCGCGCTCGGCCTTACCATCCTGACGCTATCAAGAAGAACTCCAAGACGTGGCGAAAGACGCACCTGACGACACCACCGGACCGTTGAGCACGCCCGATCGCGGGCCGAAGGGTTCTCCCCTAACGGAGGGACTTTGGTCGTACCCGCTGCTCGCCATCGGCATTGCACTCGTCGGAGTGATCGTCGCGGCATTGCTGGTGTGGACGACGATCATTCGCCCTGCCAATGCAGATCACCGCGCGCAGACTCAAGCACTTCAGGCGCAGAGCTTCGCCACCTTCTTCAACGTTCGGCTCGCCGCGTTGCAACGCGAGTTGAGCGACGCTGCGTCGGCGAAAGAGACGATTGCAGCCCTGGCAACGTACGACCCAGCGACCATCGCCGCGCAGAATCAGCGCCTGGTGCACCTGATCTCGACGGCCGAACGCGTCGACGTCATTCCGAAGGGAAAAGCCGAGGTCGATCTCAGCGCGAAGGTGCCGATTTCTTTCGCCGCGCTCGACGTAATCAAGCGCGCTGAAACGCAGGAATACGTTGGCCCGGAAGCATCGCAGGTCAATCAGCGTCCGATGTTGTATGCCGCAAGGCCAATCACCGACGCGGGCACTGTTACCGGCGTACTGTTTGCGGCCGTCTCCATGGACTTCTTCCTAGAGCCATTGAAGATCCTTCCCAACAACCTTGGACTGGTGACGGTCGAACAGCAGTTCGAAGGCGCGACCGCGCGTACCGTCATCCAGTATGGAAACGAGCCGGATGGAGCGGAGTCCGCGGTACGCATCAAACTGAACGCACCGAGTTGGACGCTCGTCTTCAACCCCAGCGAGTCCGCGACACCGAACATTGTCGGCATCGCGTGGACGTGGACACCTCTGCTCGTCCTCATCGCGTTGATTCTCGGTGGTGTGTATCTGAGTTATTCGCGGTTGTTCAGGGCACTCGAGCGTGATGGCGCAACGCTGCTCGACTACGTCACGCGCATCGTCAGAGGTCGGGGCGGCAACGTCGATCGCTACAACCTGTCGATGTTCCAACAGATCGCTGTGGCCGCGAACCGGTACGCGAAGCGTGTCCCGCCGGAGAATGACCAACCGCGCCCGCCACCGGTTCGCAAGACGCCGCCGAAAGCGGTAGCGCCCAAGAAGAAATCGGGCGCAAAGGCGATCGAAGTGCCGGAGCCGGTCGACGAACCGCAGGACGACGAGGACGACTTTCTCGACGTGCGATCCGGCCCGGCCGACAACAACTTTGGAATCGAAGTGTCGGAAGAAATCTCCCCGCGCGACTCGGGTTTGAAGCTCGATCCGTTGATCTTTCGCGCGTACGACATCCGCGGCATCGTCGAAACGAACCTCACCGAAGAGGTGGTCTATTGGATCGGACGTGCGTTCGCGGCTGAAGCGAAACAGCAGAGCGTTTCTCGCGCAGTCATTGCCTGCGACGGTCGTTTGTCGAGCCCTGCACTGAAGAAGTCGCTGGCGCGCGGCATGACGGAAGGCGGCATCGACGTTACCGATGTGGGCGCGGTGCCCACGCCGCTCCTCTATTACGCGACACATGCGCTCGACACCGGCACAGGCGTGATGATCACCGGGTCGCACAATCCGCCCGAGTACAACGGCCTGAAGATGATGATCGGCGGCGTGACGCTGGCTGAGGAGCGAATCCAGCGCCTGCGCGAGCGTATCGAAGGCAACAAACTCAGCCATGGCGAAGGCGAGTACGACGAAATGGAGATCGTCGAACACTATCTCGATCGCGTGCTGAACGACGTTGCAGTGGCGCAACCATTGAAAGTGGTAGTGGACTGCGGCAACGGCGTGGCGGGTGCGGTCGCTCCTCGTCTCATCACTGAGCTCGGTTGCGAAGTGGTTCCGCTCTACTGCGAAGTAGACGGCAACTTCCCGAACCACCATCCGGACCCGGCAGACCCGCACAACCTCGAAGACCTCATCACGGTCGTCAAGGCCGAGAAAGCAGATCTGGGAATCGCGTTCGATGGAGACGGTGATCGCATCGGTGTCGTCACGGAGAACGGCACCATCATCTGGCCCGACAAGCTGCTGATGCTGTTTGCTCGCGACATAGTGGGCCGCAATCCCGGCGCCGACATCCTCTTCGACGTGAAGTGCAGCCGTCATCTCAATTCACTGGTCAGCGAATACGGCGGGCGACCGATCATGTGGAAGACGGGGCACTCGCACATGAAGGCCAAACTGAAGGAAACGGGAGCACTGCTTGCCGGAGAGTTCAGCGGCCACATCTGTTTTGGTGAGCGCTGGTACGGCTTCGACGATGCGCTGTACAGCGCCGCGCGCCTTCTCGAGATTGTTGGCGCGGAATCGATGTCAGTCAGCCGACTGTTCGATGAGTTTCCGGTGACTTTCTCTACGCCGGAAATCAAAGTGAATACCACCGAGGCCGCGAAGTTCTCGGTGATGGAGCGTCTGTCCAAGGAAGGTAAATTCGGAGAGGGAACGGTTACTACCATCGACGGCATCCGGGTCGATTACCCCGACGGCTGGGGCTTGGTGCGCCCGTCAAACACGAGTCCTGTGCTGACGCTTCGTTTCGAAGCCGACAACCAGGGCGCACTGGACCGGATCCAGAGGGTATTCCGCGACCAACTCAAAAAGATCGATCCGAAACTCGTCTTCTAGGCCAGAAAACAAATGCCGATTTCTTCGACCGAAGCGGTGAGCGTCGCCAGCGTACTCACGGAGTCGCTGCCGTACATCCGCAAATTCCACGGCTCCACCATCGTCGTGAAGTACGGCGGCAACGCCATGATCACAGATGAGCTGACACAAACGTTCGCGCGCGACATCGTTTTGATGAAACTCGTGGGCATGAATCCCATCGTCGTACACGGCGGCGGACCGCAGATCGGCGAACTCCTCGAGAAGCTGAACATTCCCACTCGCTTCGTCGACGGCATGCGAGTCACCGACGCTGCGACGATGGACGTCGTCGAAATGGTACTTGGCGGTCTGGTCAACCAAGACATCGTCTCGCTCATCAATGCCGTTGGGGGGCGCGCGGTGGGTATTACGGGTAAGGATGGCCAACTCATTCAGGCGCACAAACTGCGCATCCAGCGCGACTCTCCCGAACTGAAGGCCCCGGAGATCATCGACATCGGCCACGTCGGAGAAATCGAAACCATCGACAGCGCGGTGGTCGATACGTTGATTCGCGCCGGGTTCATTCCGGTGATAGCGCCGATCGGCGTGGGCGCCGAGGGTGAGTCGTACAACATCAACGCGGATACGGTTGCCGGAAAACTGGCCGAGCATCTGGGCGCCGAGAAACTGATGTTGCTGACGAACACCGCCGGAATTCTCGACAAGGCCGGGAATACGTTGACCGGCCTCGCGCCGGAAGACGTCGACGCGCTGATCGCGGATGGAACCATCCACGGGGGCATGCTGCCGAAGGTCCGTTGCGCGCTCGACGCGGTTCAAGGTGGCGTTCGCAGTGCACACATCATCGACGGACGCATCCGGCATGCGGTGCTGCTCGAAGTGTTCACCGACACCGGCGTCGGTACGTTGATTCGTTCCAAGGCGTAGTCCTACGTCATGACGCGCACGAATCGACGCCAGGAAATTCTCGAAGCCTTTGCGATGATGCTCGAAGAGAGCCCGGGATCGCGCATCACAACTGCAGCGCTTGCACGGCACGTCGGCGTTTCGGAAGCAGCGCTGTACCGTCACTTCCCAAGCAAGGCGAAGATGATCGAGGGCCTCATCGAGTTCATGGAGGCAAGCGTTTTCACACGCATCAGCAGAATCCTCGAAGAGGAACCTTCTGCTGAAGGACGTTGCCGAAATCTGGTGTGGCTGTTGTTATCGTTCGCCGAGCGCAACCCCGGCTTTGCAAGATTGTTGGCGGGCGACGCGCTACAGGGAGAGACCGACCGACTGCGAACGCGCATGCGTCAGTTCTTCGACCGACTCGAAACACAACTGCGACAGATACTGCGTGAAGGTGGTGCACGCGGCGACTTCACCGAGAGCGCGCCGCCTCACACGGTTGCGAACCTATTGCTCGCAGTGGCCGAAGGACGGATCAATCAGTTCGTGCGCAGCGAGTTCAAGGCGAAACCGACGTTCGAGTGGACCAATCACTGGTCGATCATCTCCGGCGCGGTTTTCCCCGCGCCGCGATGAATCAGTTAGCGGCCGCGCTCTTCGCCGTGGCGGTGGCCACCGGCGTTTCACCCTTCGATGGGGCTCCCACCGACGTTCCGCCTTTGGATGTATCCGACGGCAGACCGTAGAGCAGCTTGATACGTTCGAGGTCGAGTTCGAACTGATCGATCACCTGCTGCCGTTCTATCTTGCGCGCAGCGACTTCCCGTTCCTTGTCGCTGATCTGAGTCCCGAGACTCTGAAGGTTCTCGAGGATTTCCGGAGACGGAGCAAGCCCATCGCGCTCACGGGTCGCGGCCTGTTCCTCTGCGCGCTGCTTCTGCAGCTTCAGCCGTTCGATGTTGGATTTCGTCGTCGCGATGGCCGTGTCGATCGACAACACCTTCCGGTCGCGCGCCTCTTCCACGTCGCGTGGTGACGCATAGAGTTTGGTCAGCTCCTGATCCTTACGCTTACGTGCCGCACCCGCCGCTTCCGCCGCCTTCTGTTTGTTGACCTCGGCATCGCGCTTCTCGATTTCTTCCGGCGTCAGCTCCCGCTGCACGACCTTCACGGTCTCGCCATCTTTGCCGATGCACGTGTAGCCCTTGTGAACGAGGTCGGCGGGTATGGAATAGGCGATCACGGGGACCCCGTCGTTACCCTCGAACTTGTACCACTCGCACGGCATCACCTGCGGCTTCGCTTCCGCGAACGCGACGCCGGCGAGGAGGGACAACAGGATGGTGGTCAGTGCTTTCACGCGACGCAGTAGTTCCGCTGATAGGCACGAATTTGCGCCAGAGAATCGGCATACCCCCCTCGACTGTCAAGGTACGCGATCACATCTGAGAGAGTCGCGATCGCAAAAACGGGCGCGCCTAACACTTCCGCCATCTGCTGCACGGCCGTGCGACCCGGCGCCACGGATTCCTGGCGATCGAGTGCGACCAACACACCCGCCAGTTCACCCTCGGATTGCCGCACGAGATCAGCAGCCTCCGTCACTGCAGTTCCGGCCGTCATCACGTCATCGACGATCAACACCTGACCACGCAAGGGATGGCCGACGAGACTTCCCCCCTCGCCGTGCGTCTTAGCTTCCTTGCGATTGAACGCGACTCCGACCGATCGGCCGTGCTCGCGCTGCAACGCAAGTGCAGTCGCCACAGCGATGGGTATGCCTTTATATGCAGGTCCGAAGATGACATCCGGAACCGCGCGCCCCGACGACATGATCGCCTGCGCATAAGCGCTTCCCAGCATCGCGAGCCCGGCGCCGTCGTCGATCGACCCGAGGTTGAAGAAATAGGGGCTCTTGCGACCCGACTTCAGCGTGAAGTCGCCGAAGCGCAGCACGTTGCGCGCGATCATCTCGCCGACGAAGTGCGTGGCCACGGTCAGGCTTTCTCCAGCGCGGCGCGTTGGTGTTCGAACAAGCGTTGCGTACCACGTCGAGCGAGATCGAGCATGGCCATCAGTTGTGCATCGGCAAATGCATCTCGCTCGGCGGTTCCCTGAATCTCGACGAAGCCACCGGAGTCGAGCATCACCACATTCATGTCCGTGTCGGCAGAAGAGTCTTCAGCGTAGTCGAGATCGAGCACCGGTATGCCGGACCACACACCGACAGACACCGAAGCAACGAGACGTTTGAGCGCCTTCGAAGTGTCTATTCCGGGCAGCGAACGCACGGCATCTATCAGGGCAACACAACCGCCGGTGATCGACGCTGTGCGCGTTCCACCGTCGGCCTGAATGACGTCGCAGTCGATGCGAATGGTCCGCTCGCCGATTGCTTTGGGGTCGACGGCCGATCGCAACGCGCGTCCTATCAGACGTTGAATCTCAACCGTTCGGCCATTTTGTTTGCCACGCGCCGCTTCTCGATCGGACCGCGTGTGTGTTGCGCCGGGCAACATACCGTACTCGGCAGTTACCCAACCACGCCCTTGTCCGCGCATGAACGGCGGCACGCGATCTTCGACGCTTGCCGTGCAGATCACCTGCGTATCACCGAATTCGACCAACACCGAACCTGCCGCGTGCTTCGTGAATCGGCGCGTGAATTGGATCCGGCGAAGTTCATCCGGTGCGCGACCGCTCGGTCGCTGCGAACCTGCCATGTCGTTCTCCCTTTATTGCGACCGCGGATTATACGCATGTCGTTCGACGAGTCGTTCGACGTGTCGTTCGACAATGCCGGGCTCGAGAATCCTTGGAGTAGAATGCATTCCTGCTCCCGTTGAGGTTCGTTGATGATTCGCAGCATGACCGCATTCGCGCGCGTGGACATTCCGCTCGCATCCGGCTCGCTGCAGTGGGAAATCCGTTCCGTCAATCATCGTTATCTCGAAGCTCAGTTCCGCTTGCCCGACGCATTTCGCGAGCTCGAGTTTCCGCTGCGCGATCAGGTTCGATCGAAACTGAAGCGCGGTAAGGTCGACGCTACGCTGCGCGTTGCCGCTACGACGGCTTCGGCGCATCTCGAAATCAATCGGCCGACGCTGCTGCATCTGCTGGCAACGCTCGAACAGTTGCGCCGAGACGCACCGGAAGCGGCGCATCCGGATCCGCTGGAACTGCTGCGCTGGCCGGGTGTGCTGGTCGAATCCGTTCACGACGCCGACGCCGTCCGAGCGGCCGTTGTGACCGGATTCCAGCGCGCGCTCGACGCACTCGACGCTCACCGTGCCCGCGAAGGGGCGATGCTGGCGAATCTCATCGGCGCGAAGTTGGGTGAAATCCTGCAGATTGTCGGCGACCTGCGTCGGATCGTGGCGGGTCTCGCACACACCCAACGCGCCCGCTTGAAGGCGCGCATCGAAGAGCTGTCCAGTTCGGTCGACAGCGATCGGCTCGAGCAGGAAGTGGCGATCCTCGTACAACGAGCAGACGTGGCTGAAGAACTCGACCGTCTCGAGATCCACATCGTCGAGGCGCGCAAGAACCTTGCTCAACCCGGCCCGCACGGCCGCCACCTCGACTTTCTGATGCAGGAACTCAATCGCGAAGCGAACACGCTCGCTTCGAAGTCGATGCTGGCAGAGACAGCGCAACGCGCGGTTGACCTTAAAGTCATCATCGAACAGATCCGCGAACAGGCTCAGAACATCGAATGACCGGCCAATCCGTCGAACCCGGTCTATTGCTCGTGGTTTCGGCGCCCTCCGGCGCCGGAAAGACGAGCCTGGTCAACGCGTTGGTGTCGAACGACGAGAACATCCGCGTCTCGGTTTCGCACACCACCCGTGCCCGGCGCGGCAACGAGCGAG
>CAZLDA010000152.1:0-7985 GCA_964557875.1 uncultured Pseudomonadales bacterium
GACGCGCCCATCACGTTCGTCGTGCGAACGGCCTTGTCGGTGGAGATCAGGATGAAATTCTTGACGCCCGCCTCGAGAGCCGCTTCCGCCGCGTACAACGTGCCGAACGTGTTGTTCTTGAGACCCTGGATGACGTTGCGTTCGACGAGGCTCACGTGCTTGTACGCGGCCGCGTGATAAACGGTGTCGATCTGATAACTCTGGAAGGTGCGCCGCAGCAACGCGGCATCGGTGACCGAACCCAGAACAGCCAGCGTGGGCACATCGAGCGAGTGTCGTTCGACGATGCTGCGCAACTCGCGATGAATTTCGTAAAGGCCGTATTCGTTCTGATCGAGCAGCACCAGCATGCGCGGCGATCCGTGCACGATCTGACGCGACAGCTCCGAGCCGATCGAGCCGCCCGCACCCGTGACCAGCACCGCGTTACCGCGCACGCAGCCATATAAGAGATGCGGCAACGGCGTTACCGCATCTCGTCCGAGCAGGTCTTCCACTGCTACGTCACGCGTGTTCGCCACGGTTTGGCCGTCGACGAGGTCGGCCAGATCGGGAATCAATCTGACGTGCACCGCGAACGGTTCGAGGAATTCGATGATGCGTTTGCGATCGGCCGCGGCGGTGGATGGCACCGCAACGAGCACTTCACGCGCCTGCGTATCGCTCAACAGTGCCGGTAACGATCGAGGCGCGTAAACGTAGACGCCGTTGATGGTGCGTCGCTGCAGCAATGGGTCGTCGTCGAGAAACGCGACGGGCACACGATCGCCGTGTTGCAGCAACGTGCGGGCGAGCTCGACACCGCTCACGCCGGCGCCGTATATGACGACCGGAGCCTTCGCACGAAAACGCTGCGCCAGCCAGTTGAAGTAGCTGCGTACACCGAAGCGCGTGCCGCCAACATACGCGAGCGACAGCAGCCAGAAGATGATCGGCACTGAACGCGGGAAACCGGGGAGCGGTGTCATGTACGCAACCAGGCTGATCCCGAGTGCCGCGATCGTGACGCCCTTAACCACCGCAAGCATGGCGTGGTTGCCCATGTATCGCACGACCTGGCGATACAGTCCGAGGCGCAGAAACACCGGCAGACAGATGACGACGCTCGCAACGAATGCGGGCCAGAACTGCGCGACGCTCGGCGAAATCTCACCCAGCCGTAACGCAAGCGCAGACCACAATGCCACCGGCAGCATCACAGCATCGGCCACCACGGCGATCAGCTGCTTCTTGCGCCGCGACAGGTGCTCGATCATGCCGATGGCGGTTTCAGGAAGTGTCGACTTCACGCTGGCGCTCCGTGTTCAGCCCTACCGGCCCGCATTCGCACACTCGCGACGAAGACCGGCGTCACGGCGATCGCGAGCCAACCGAGACCGTTGTGCGGGAATGTCACTGAAAGCCAGGACAGCGGCAGCAACCAGACAACGGCGAATGCAACGAACATCGATGTGGTCCGTCCATGACCGAATCGCTGCGCGCACTTCTGATAGAGATGACTGCGATGCGCGGACGCGAATTTCTGACCCGTCCCGATTCTGACACAGAGCGTGTAAGTGGCGTCAAACCAGAATCCGGCGAGCAGTATCAGCGAAGCGATCAGCGGCATCTGATGGCGCGCATCCAGCGTCAGGCTGAGAATTCCGACGAGTAACCCCAGCAGACCGCTGCCGACATCGCCCATGAAGATCCGCGCCGGATATCGGTTGAACCACAGAAAACCCAACGCAGACCCGAGCAGCACCCATAACAGTTCCGACGTGAACGCCGCCGGATGCCCGATGAGCAGCACGCCCGCGCAGTAGATGACGCATTGAGTGGTGGCGATGCCGTCTATGCCGTCCATGAAGTTGTACAGATTCACCATCCACAGCACGATCAGAAAACAGAGGCTCGCGACGAGCCACGTCGGGTGAATCGAGATCGGCGGCACCACCAGCGGAATCGCGATCGGCAGTGCGCCCAATGCGACCGCGACCGAGATAGCCTGCACCGGTAGTCGCACGCGCGCGCTCAGATCGCGCAGATCATCGACAATGCCGAGCAACGCGATAATTCCACCGCCGCCGAGCACCGCCCAGCACAACGGGTCCTGACCGATTCGATATGCACACCACGCGAGCACCGGCAACGCGATGGCAATGCCCCCCATCGTCGGCGTTGGAATGGTGTGTGAGCTGCGCTGATTCGGAATTGCGAGAACCGAGCCTCGCACTGCCACGGCGATGACGATGCGGGTAAGACACGCTGCCACCGCCATAGCGGCGACTGCCTGTGCAACGCCCCCCCCGATCATCGATGCGTTCGCCACCACGCGATCACCTCGTCGATCGCGTTCGCTTGCGCGAGCGCTGGTGTCCATCCGAGCGACTCACGTGTTTCGTCGTCGGCGATCACGAGCGGTTCGAACAGCCGCTGAAACAACGCTTCGCGGCCGGTCATATGAGTGGCGGCCCGCATCAAGCCGCGCGGCACCGGCAGCAACCGCGGTCCATGCCCGAACGAACGCGCCATCTGCGTGACCAGTTCGCGAACGGAACAGTCCGCATCGTCGCGCGCATGCAGCACTCGCCACTCGGCAGTGTCCCGCGCAACGATGGTGAGCAGATCTACAAGGTTGGAGCGCGCAATCAGACTGCGCGGCGCATCGGCGCGTCCCAACGGCAAGGGCCAGCCGCGCGCGACGGCCGCCAACAGCGTGGCAAAGTTGCCCTTCACACCGGGACCGTAAACGAGCGGCGGACGCACGATCGTCACGCGCGTTCCGCCCGGGCGGCGAGCATCTTCGAGGTAACGTTCCGCTTCGAGTTTGGTCTGCGCGTATACGTCTTGCGGATCGGGATCGTCGTCGGGATTCAGCGGCACTTCGCTGACGTCACCCAGCACTTTGATGCTGCTCAGATAGATGAACCGTTCGACCGAATTGCGCTGCGCGGCGGCAAACAGCAAGCGGGTAGTCGCCACGTTGTCGCGCCGATACAGTTCGTACCGTTCGAGTTCGGTACCGCGGTCGTCACGGTGCGCCCGTCCGGCCAGGTGATACGCGACCGATACGCCGTCGAACCACTCGTCCATACGAGAAGGGCTTTCCGCGGCAAGATCGTCGCAGTTGATCGCGTTGCGGTCGGAGTAGAACGCCTCGCCTCGTCCGACCGCGCGTACCTTCCATCCAAGCGAACGAAGCCGTTCGCACAATGCGCTGCCGATGAAGCCGCCGGCTCCCGTAACAAGGGCCAGATTCATGCTCGCAACAACTCTTCGTATATGAGGAACGTATCGCGCACGACATCGTCGATGGAGTACAGACCTTCGGCCCGCTCGCGCGCCGCCTTGCCGAGACGATGCCGCAGTACCGGATCGAGCCCGAGGCGCAACATCGCATCGGCCAGCGCCGTGCTGTCGCGCGGCTCCACCAGCAACCCGGTGATGCCGTCGCGCACGACTTCGCGACAGCCGGGCACGTTCGACGCAATCATCGGACGCCCGATGCTCGATGCTTCGAGCAACGACTTCGGCAAGCCTTCGCGGTACGACGGCAGACAAACGACATGCGAGCGCGAGAGATAGGGTCGAACGTCGCTTCTATGACCGAGCCACTCGACGATGCCTTCAGCGTGCCACGCCTTCAGCTCCGCTTCGGTCAGCGACGAAGGATTGCCCTGATCGATTCCACCGACCAGCTGAAACCGCCAGGTGGGTTGCAGCAGTCGCACGCTGCGCGCGGCCGCGACGAATTCACGAATACCCTTGTCGCTGAGCATGCGCGCCACCAGCACGAACGTGACCGGTTCAGGGGGTTCTGCGGCGAATGGAAACTCGTTCAGATCCACACCCGAGCCGCGGATCAGATGCGTCAGTTGCTCGGGAATCACCGTGTTCTCGATAAAGTTCTGCAGGTCTTCTCTGTTCTGGAAGATGAATCTCATGTTGTCGTGGCTGAGCGCGATTCTATACAACAGATTCACCAGGCCGCGAACGGCGCGCGCCTTGGGACCGCGCTGTGTGAACACGAAGCCCATGCCGGGGATCGCATTCACAACCGCCGGCACGTGTGCAAAACGCGACGCCAGCGTTCCATAGATGACCGGCTTGATCGTGACGTGATGGACGAGGTCCGGCGCTTCGTCGCGGTAGATGCGCACGAGCGCGAAGAGAGTCTTCACGTCGCGCAACGGATTCAGGCCGCTTCGCGAAAGATCGAAGACGCGATAACGAATGCCCAGTTCTTCGAGCGCGCCCTCGCCGGTCGACTCGCCGCAAACAACCACCGGCTCGAAGCCACGGCGCAACGCTTCCTTCGCCAGACACAGACGATGCGATCTGAAAAATCCCGCGTCGTTGACGACGAACAGAACTTTGCGACGGTCATGGGCCACGGAAGAACTACGGGGCTGCCGATACCTTCCAGTGTAGCCCTGCGCTTTCAAATCCGGAGCCGCGGCAGGGCCGACCAACTCACTGTTCGATTCGCGCGGCATAACAATTCAGGTTCGCGTTTTGTCACGAGTATAACCGCGCGAGTTCGAGGTGCTAACTCGAGTTGTGGGGCGCACGCGCCCCACACGAGTTGCGTCCTACTTGACGGTGATGTGCGCGCGGTTCGCATCGACCACGCGTTCACCGATACCTTTCACCTGCGCCAGATCGTCGACGGATCGGAACGGTCCGTGGGAATCCCGGTACTCGACGATTGCCTTGGCGCGTGACGCGCCAACGCCGTCGAGCGCAGCCGCAAGGGTTTGCGCGTCGGCGGTGTTGATGTTCACCGACATCGGCGCAACCGTCGCGGGTGCGGGTTTGTCCGCAGCAAACACGGGTACACCGATCGGCAGCAGCAGCGCGATCGCAATGGCGTTCAACAGTTTCAACATGTCGTCTTCTCCGTTCTCAAGGGTGGGTTCGCCGCCGGACGCGGCGAACGTCAACCCTAGAAGCAGAGGCTTCGATACATGCACAGCCGTACGCGCGACTCCCCGTGCGAAATCGCAGGTTGCGAGTGACAGCGGGGAATCATGCGATTTGTCAGATCGCGTCTGCGACGTAACTGAACCGACCCCACTTGCGACAACTGGGGCACTGCCACGTCAATCGACGCGCGGCGAATCCACAGTTGCCGCACCGGTAGAGTGCGCGCTGCGCGAGTGCGTCGTCTGCAAAGTCGACGATCAACGACGCGTGTCCACCGGTTGCAGCGCCGCCGTGTCGCGCCTGAAATGCCGACAATGCGCGCAATGCGGAGATCGACGGGAATTTCGTGAGCTGCTGAATCAACAGGTTTTCGGCGCGCTCCACTTCACCGCGACTTTCGTAGTGCAACGCGAGCGCAGAGGCCACACGCGAGTCGCTCTGCGCGGCGAGGCTCTGTTCCAGAAACGTACCCAGTTCGTCGGGGTCACCCGCTGCGGTACACGCACGCGCATAGGCGTCGATCACTTCGCCGGCGAGACCGGGCGTCGTCTTCGCAACCTCGCGCAACGCATCGCGCGCGCTCTGCCACTGACCCGCCTCCAGATCGAGTTCCGCGAGCGCCAGGCCGATGCGCGGACACGAGCGGTCGTGTTGACGCGCCTGATCAAGTCGATGGCGCGCGGCATCGAGATCGCCGCTGTTGCGCAATTGTTCCGCGAGTTCGCAATGGAAGTGTGCGAGCGCGGTGCGGCCTTCGCGGTCGCCTCGCCGGACGATCTGTGTCGCAATCTCGATCGCGCGACTCCAGTCGCGTTCGCGCTGATACACCTCCAACAGATGTTCCAAGGCGACGCGGTCGGTTGCGCCGCCGCGATCGACGAGTTCGCGCAACAACTGTTCGGCTCGATCGAGCAATCCTGCGCCGAGGTAATCGCGCGCCAGTTCGAGTTCCGCGAGCGCGCGGTTTTCAGCGGACAGGTGCGGACGCGCGAGCAGGTTCTGATGGATCCGGATCGCTTGCTCGAGTTCGCCCCGGCGACGCACCACCGCACCGAGCGTCAGATGTGTATCGATTCCCGCTTCATCGGCCGGCAACGTGTCGATGAATCCGTCGATTGCGATGTCGGGCCGGTCATCGAGCAGGTAGTTGATGCCCTGAAAGTAGTTGCGCCCGAGATCGGTGATTCGGCGCACTCGTCGGCGCGCGCGCTCTCTCCGTCCCAGCATGAAGCCGAGACCGATCGCGACGACCAGAATCAGATAGAGATCGAGGTGTTGGAGCATCAGATCCCGGCGACGTCACTTTTGCCACGTGCTAACTCAGTCTGGCTGCGATCGAGGTCGCGCCGCAATCGGCGGTTGCCCGACAAGACCCGCAAAAGCTGTACACCCGCGCTGATCCAGCCGACCGCTACACCAAGCCCGAACGCGCCGATGATCCACCAGTAGATGCCGAGTTCCGGCGTAGACCACGCGAGGAAGTGCAGCGCTACGCCGCCGCGGTTGTCGATCACGGCAAGCACGCTGAACACCACGATCAGAATGAATGCGATCGTCGTGATCCAGCGCGAGAGTTTACGCATGAGAGGTCAGCGCGATCGGCTTTCGCCATCGGCGCGAGTGCGGCCTACGGGGGCCGCCGGCTCCGGATACTCCGCGAGGCTTTCGTTGACGCGGTCTCTGAGTTCCTTACCGGGCTTGAAGTGCGGGACATACTTGCCCGAGAGGCCGACCGATTCACCGGTCTTGGGATTACGACCGATGCGGGGTGCGCGGTAGTGCAGCGAGAAGCTGCCGAAGCCGCGAATTTCGATTCGATAACCCTGCGCGAGCGTTTGAGCCATGTGCTCGATCATGGTTTTGACCGCCAACTCGACATCCTTCGCAGACAACTGCGACTGGCGCGAGGTGATGCGTTCGATCAGTTCCGACTTGGTCATGGCAGTTTCGTTCACTGCGCAGCGTTCCTGCGTTGCAGGCTATCACGGCCAATTCGGAGGCTCAACAAAAAAATCCTTACTTTTCATGCAGTTGAATGTAAGTCGCAGAATGCATGTCGAGTCGAGACGAGGGGCCACAGGCAACCCCTCGACCCCGGTCAGGATCAGTTCTGATCCTGACCCATCTGCGCCTTGATCAGATCGCCCAATGTGGTTGGACCCGGGCGTTCCGATTCTTTCTGCTTGTGCTCTTTGACTGCGCTGCGCTCGTCGTCGATGTCCTTCGCCTTCACCGACAGCCCGATGCTGCGGTTCTTGCGATCGATCGAGATCACTTTGACTTCGATCTCGTCGCCGACCTTCAGTACGTTGCGCGCATCTTCCACGCGATCGACGCTGAGCTCGGACGCTTTCAGAACACCGATCACGTCGGACGCAAGTTCCACCTGCGCTTCCTTCGGCTCGACGCTCAGGACTTTTCCCTTCACGACGCTGCCGCGATCGTTCGCTGCTGCGTAGTCGGTGAACGGATCCTGATCGAGCTGCTTGACGCCGAGCGAAATGCGCTCGCGTTCCGGATCGATCGACAGCACCAGCGTTTCGATCTCTTCGCCTTTCGAGTAACGACGCACGGCGGTTTCGCCGGGCTCGTTCCACGAAATGTCCGACAGGTGCACCAGACCGTCGATGCCACCTTCGAGACCGATGAAGATGCCGAAGTCGGTGATCGACTTGATCTTGCCGCTGACGCGGTCGCCCTTCGCGTATTTCTGCGCGAACTCGCCCCACGGATTCGGACGACACTGTTTGATTCCGAGCGAAATGCGGCGGCGTTCTTCGTCGATGTCGAGCACCATCACTTCCGACCGAGACGACTTTCGACGGATGGATGTTCTTGTTCGTCCAGTCCATTTCCGAAACGTGTACGAGACCTTCGACACCTTCCTGGATTTCGGCAAAGCAGCCGTAGTCCGTCAGGTTGGTTACGGTCGCCATTACGCGCGCGCCTTCCGGATAACGGCGCATCAGATCGACCCACGGATCGTCGCCGAGCTGCTTCATGCCGAGCGACACGCGGTTCTTCTCGCGGTCGAACTTCAGAATCTTCACGGCCACTTCGTCGCCGACGTTGACCAT
>CAZLDA010000153.1:0-2871 GCA_964557875.1 uncultured Pseudomonadales bacterium
AACATGGTCGAGTCGCCCGACTTCAACGACCCGGTTCACGGCATCCCCGTATTCAGTCTCTACGGTCAGACGCGCCGCCCCGATGCGTCGATGATGAGCACCTTCGACGTGCTGTTAGTCGACCTGCAGGATGTCGGTTGCCGCATCTACACGTTCATCACCACGCTGCGTTACGTGCTGGAGGAAGCGGCGCGGTACCGGAAGGCGGTTTGGGTCCTCGACCGGCCGAATCCGGCGGGCAGGCCAGTCGAGGGATTGCGGCTGCGTCCGGGTTGGGAGAGTTTTGTCGGTGCCGGTCCCCTGCCGATGCGGCACGGCTTGACGCTGGGTGAACTGGGCCACTGGTTCGTCGACACTCTAGGCCTCGACGTGGACTACGACGTCATCCCGATGCGCGGATGGCAGCCGGATGCAGCCCCCGGTTTCGGCTGGCCGACCGATGAACGTACGTGGGTCAATCCGAGCCCGAACGCCGCCAATCTGTCGATGGCGCGCTGCTACGCCGGAACGGTGATGCTGGAAGGCACTACGCTGTCGGAAGGACGCGGCACGACGCGGCCGTTAGAACTGCTGGGCGCACCTGACATCGACGCACGGGCACTACGCGCCGCAATGTACGAGTTGGCGCCGCACTGGCTCGAGGGATGTGTGCTGCGCGAATGCTGGTTCGAGCCGACGTTCCACAAGCACGTCGGCAAGCTGTGTTCGGGATTGCAGATTCACGTGGACGACACGCACTACGACCACGCCGCATTCCGGCCATGGCGGGTGGTGGCGCTGGCGTTCAAGGCGCTGCGTTCGCTGCAGCGCGATTATCCGTTGTGGCGCGACTTCCCGTACGAATACGAAGTGGGACGGCTCGCGATAGACCTCATCAACGGCAGCCCGCTGCTGCGCGAATGGGTGGACGATCCGCATGCCGGCATCGGCGATCTGGAAACGATCGCCGCGGCCGACGAAGACGCATGGCGGCAGGAGCGCGAACGCGTGCTGATCTACCGACCGACAGCGCGTCCCTGAGCCTTGGCGGCATCCTAAGCCGCTGCTCTCGGCGGTGCTTTCATCGGCACTGCACTTCGATCAGATCACGCTCGCAGCGCAGTTCGCCGGTGAACGTATGACCGGCGTTGCCGCAGAACACGAGTCCGACGTTCTCTTTCGACTCCTTGTCATTCTCGATGCGCTCCAGGTCTTCGCACGGGCCGCCGGTGCTGAGCCACTTCATGGCCCCTTCGGCTTGCGTGGCTGGCTTCGAATCGTTGCCGCAGGCGGCAATGCACAACGTCATTGCCACGATGGTGGAGAACCTCGATACGGTGGAACGCATGCTGGAACTCCTGTGATGGAACAACTGCCTTGACCGAAGAACAGTGTGGCAAGAGACGTTCGAACGCGCGAATCGTCAGGCCGCCGGCTTCAGCGACGACAGGAACTGCGCAACGTCGATGGCGCCGGACTGCTGCGCGATCTCTTTCATGCTGCCCATGCCTTCGACCTTGTGGTTCACATCTGCACCTTTGCTGACAGCCAACGTGACGAACGCCTTCGTGGGTTCATCGAGTTTGAAGTAGAACTGCTGTTTGTCCGGGCTGAGGAACGCGAGCTGCACCAGGTTGAAGCCTTCCTTCGTCGTGCCGTTTCGCGTCCTTGCTGTGCTCGAGCAACATGCTCGCTACGTCGAGCTTCTTGTAGAGCACGGCTGTCTGCAGGGGCGTCCAACCGGCGTTGTTCTTCGTGTCGGGGCTCGCACCGGCGTCGATCAGGACCTTCGTGACCGACATCAACAGGTCCGGCGGCGTCGCGCCCCAGTACGCGATCGAGTTGCCGATCAATCCGGAGAGCGGCGTATCGCCCACCTGGTCGGCCTGGTCTACCGCAAGCCCGAGGCCGATCAGCCGCTGCACTTCGGCGGGCGAGCAGATTTCCCGATGCAGGATCGAGTAGATGCAGTAGTGCAGGCGATTGCGTTTGAAGCTGTCGATGGCTTTCGGATCGGCGCCGAGTTCGACGAGCAAACCGAGCGCGCCGGTTGATGCGCGCACGTAGGGGTAGGTCCACCAGGTGCTCGAGAACGAACCGTCGCCCTGCCTGCCACCGCCGCCGAGGTCGATCTTCTTCGTCGGGTCGACCAGTTTTTCAGCGACGTAGTAGCGGATCTTGTCGAGATCGACCTTGTAGTCTTTCAGCGTGTACGTCGTCGCACCGCCGCCCGCTTCGATGCCGGCCGCCTGCATGAACGGCCCGGCGTATTGCGGATTCGTGAAGTTGCCTTCGTCGTAGTCGGTGATCGTCTGGCCGCCGTTCATCGTGCGCACCCAGAGCCCGACGCGTTGGCCAGCCGCGTACGTGCCTGATTCGCCGCCGTCACCGACGTAATCGTGCGACTCGTACGGGCCGTCGAGTTGGCCGTTAACCCAGGTTTCCACCAGGATCGGTTTGCCATCGGCGTTGTTGAAGCGTTTGTGTTCGCCCACCCAGAACATGCCGCTCTTGCCCTCGGGCGGTGCGACCGTGGTGCCGGTTTCGGTGACGATGACATCGCCGTTCTCGAGTTCCTGCGCGGAAATGTGTTCGCCGTAGGGGTACGTCACCACATTGAGGAGCTTTCCCGAGCAGGTCCACGTCTTGTACTGGCCGGTGGCCTTGCCGTCCTGGTCCGAGGTCGACTCGCTCTGCAGCGTGCCGTTTTCGCACCACGCGCGCGTGGCGCCTACGGAGTGGCTGCGTTTCGCTTTCTCGTCGTAAACCAGTTCGGTTTCCAACTTGGCGGTCGTGACGCGCGTGTTCTGCCGCGGCTGTCCGCCGCCGCCGCTCGTATCCTCATCCTGCAGCCGGTTGCTCAGGCTGACCTTCAACGACGCCGGATTGAAC
>CAZLDA010000153.1:2881-6144 GCA_964557875.1 uncultured Pseudomonadales bacterium
CACGGAGTGGCTGCGCTTCGCTTTTTCGTCGTAGACCAGTTCGGTTTCAGACTTCAGCGTGCCGTTGTCGTACCAGGTCTTCTTCGGGCCTGCCGGATAACCATCTTTGTAGGTCGACTCTTCGATGACCTGTTCCTTCGCGTTCTTCTTCACGACGGTGCCGGTAAGCGGCTTGCCGCCGTCCTTAACCGTGGAGATCTCGCCCTTCCAGTCGCGGCCCAGCGAAACTTCGCTGGCGTCGTATTGGCCGCCGCCGCATCCGGTCAATAAACCCGCTGCCACGAGTAAAGAGCCAATGTGGAATGAACCCCGACGTGACGTCAGCATCAAGCGCCGCTCCCCAGTGTGTGGTATTCGAGTGGTCTATTGACGCGCGTCATGCCGAAACGTCAGGCCCCGACGCATCGACGATGAGCCTTCGCAGCTCTCGCTCCATCGCGGGCGAGACCTCAGAGCGAAATTGATCCGACCGAGGTCGACCGGTACTGTCCGACTGACGGACGAGCCGGCGTTGGGGTTCTTTTTCGGAAAACACCCTGACGCCGCTCTGCCATCGACGTCTCTAACAACGAACCACAGGGGATTGGACCAATGACCATGCAATTTTCTTCGCGAGTCCTCGGCATTGCCGCGGTTGCCGCGCTCGTCGTTTCGCTCGCGGGTTGCGGCGGCGGGAAGCCAAGCGGCGTCTACAAGGCACAGGGACAGGCGATATTCGAGCAGTTCGACTTTCAATCGGGCGACAAGGTTGCGGTTGGCGCGTTCGGCCAGGTCCTGCCCGGCGACTTCGTCGTGATGGACGACGGCCGGGTCAAGGTGATGGCCAACGGCGAGGTTGTAACACTGAAGAAGACCGACGACGGCTGTCTCGAAATGGCGGCAGGTAGTGCCGAAGAAGAGCAGCTTGCCGCGCGCGAAGGCATCAACCCCGGCGATTTCGGTCGCTTCTGCAAAGACTGACGGCGGTGTCGGTCGACTAACGAAATGGGAAAGGGGGAACAATGAACACTCGCGAACTCATGCATCGCGTCGGACTGATCTGGGTAGTTGCAACGGTATGCCTGCTGGGCGGATGCGGCGGCAGTAGCGATTCAGTGCAGGTCGACGAAAAACGCACTGACGGGAAGAGTCTCTCCGACGACGATGAGGCGGCTGCCGCCTTCGTCACCTCGGAGTTGGAAAAGTACTGGGTGAAGGGTTCGGACGGATGGACGAACCAGAACCAGCAGTACAACGTGCTCGGCCAGCTGATGCCCGACCGTCAGCCGAACGAGCTGTACCGGCAGTATCGGACGCTCGCGTTCGCGATCTCGCCGGAGCCGTTGAGCGAGTCGATGAAGCTGAACGGGACGGACTACCGCGCGTCGGTGCAGTTCAAGGACTCGCCGTCGCGCTTCTACATGGTCGAGGCGGACATGAACAATCGTCAGGGCTGGAGCAGCTGGAAGGACGAGATGCTGAGGTTCAGAGGCGTCGCCGTGGAGCGTCGCAACGGCAAGTGGCTGCTCTCCGACGACAATCTCTTCGAAGGCGTGAAGCCCGATCCGGCGTCGGTGCCGAGCGGAACGTAGCCGCGAACGTCGACTTCGGTCTAGGTACCGGCGATCGGCTGTGGTTAAGTTGATCGGCATCGGTGGATCGAGGTCGAGTTGGACAAAAACGCGTTCATGCGTGCCTGCCGCGACGGTGGATCGGAGATGGAGCAGGCACTGCGCGCGCTCGACCGTTCGTTCTTTGCGCTGTTGTACCGGGAGTGTGCACGGTCGGTCGGTGATCGTGATGCCGCGCGCGACCTCGTGCAGGACACCTTCATCAAGGTCTGGCGGCGTTGCAGCACTTTTCACGGCGACTCGGAATTGCTGCCGTGGATCCGCGCGATTCAGCGCCGCGCGATACTCGACTGGCTGCGCAGACCACGCAGGGAAACTCCGATGGACGACATCGGCGGCGAGCTGACGGCCGAAGTTGCGGAACGAATCGCCGACCTCTCGGCGCAAAGCCTGGCAACGCCAGTCGAAGAAGAACGCCGGCGCGAACTGCACGTGTGCTTTCAACGCTGCTGGCAACGCTTCGAAGCGGCCGCACCGGCACATGCCGCGGTGATGAGCTGGATCGTCGAGGACGGCCTAACTCACGACGAAGTCGGCGAGTTGCTCGGGCGCACGCCGGGCGCCACGCGCGAGTTCGTTTCGCAGTGTCGCAAGCGCGCGCGAACGCATCTCGCGGAGTGGTATGAACTCGCATTCGGAGCGAGCGATCGGACAGCGCTTCTTGATGATGCAGGTCGATGATGCAGGACGATGACGAACTCTGGCTCGACGCGCTGGCCGGGCGTGCTGCGCCGGATTCCGCGGCTGCGCGTGAAGGGCGTGCGATGCGTGCCGCGATGCTTGCGCGCGATGTGGGCAACGTCGAAGTGGAGCAGAGCGATGCGGCGCGCGAACAGACACTGATAGAGCGCGCGCGTCGCGTCGGCGTATTGCCCATCGCGGGCGCGGCACGCCGGAAACCGAGTTCGCTGCAGTTGAGCCTTGCTACGGCAGCAATCGTATGCATGGCGCTCGGCTTCTGGGCCATCGAACGGCCTCGCGACAACGATGCCTTCGTGGTGCGCGCCGCGCCGGACGGCTCGCCGAATGGCACGGTACGCATCGAGTCGAACGACCCGGAAGCGCTGAAGCGGCGGCTGTTGTCCGACCTGCGCGCAGCCGGTGTGTCGGCGAACGGCTATCAGCGGCTGGGCGTTGAAGGCATCGACGCCGACTTGCCGGAGGTGCTTCCTGAAAAGGTCGCGGCTGTACTCGATCGTTATCATCTCGCACCGCCCGCCGATGGTGTGCTGCGCGTGGAGATTGCGGCGCCGTCGCGATGAGATCGTACGCGCGCTTCGGCGTCGCTCTTGCGCTCGTACTGCATTCGACGGGCGTGCTGGCGCTCGATCTCACCGGTTCGTGTCCTGAAGTTCCGGCCACCGATACGAAGACGCCACTGCCGGACCTACGCACGCGCGTCGAAACGCTGATGCAGTCGGATCCGCTCGCGACCATTCCCATTCTGTGCGGCACGATTCCGCGCGTCGCGCACGAGAGCGGTGACGACTCGCTGGAATACGCCTGGTGGGTAGGTTCCCTCGCAACGCCGTTGATCGCGTTCCAGAACAAATTCGCAGAGTCGCTGCCGCTGCTGGAAACGGCGCAACCGCTGCTGGAGAAACATCTAGGCCGGAACGCGGTTGAGCTCGCGGACATTCACGTGGCGTACGC
>CAZLDA010000153.1:6154-7932 GCA_964557875.1 uncultured Pseudomonadales bacterium
GCCGACGGTGCCGCGAAGGGAAGCGGAGAGCGCCGTCTCGCGGAGTCGGCAAACGCATGGGAGCGGGCGCGCGAAATCAGAGAGATCACGCCCGGCGACAAGAAGGTGGAGTTGCAGAAGGCGCTGGTGGGTCTCGCTCAGGTACGCATGGCGCAACGCGACTTTTCCGCAACGCGCAAGGCACTCGATCGCGCGTATGCCATTCTCGTCGAGTACAACGAGCAGCGCAGTGAGGCGGGCGCCGCCATCGAAAACGCGTTTGCCAATCTCGCCATGCGCCAGGAGGATTTTGTTGGCGCGCGCAAACACGCAGAGGCGCAAATCGCCATAGAGAAATCGTTGGCCGCCAACGTCATGCAACTGGTGCCGGCGTACATCGTGCTTGGACGCGCCCTAGAGCGCCTCGACGAGTATGAAGGCAGCGAAGCTGCGCTGCTGGAGGCGATTCGGCTGGCGGAGGACGACCAGGGACCGTTGCAGCGGCACTATCTCGCCGCGCTCACCGAACTCGGCGTGATGCTGAACGAGCGCGACGAACCGAAACGTGCGTTGCCGTTTGCGCAACGCGCAGCGGACGTGGGCACAGCCACGCTCGGCGAATCTGCGCCGCGTATGGTGCGCGTGTTGCAGAACCTCGGCGAAGTGCAACGTTCCCTCGGCGACTTGCCCGGGGCGGTGCTCCGCTACGACCAGGCCGGTGCGATCGTCGCCGCCGACGTCGCCAACGTCGAACGCCAGTCGCTGGCTGCGTATTACCGCGGTCGCGGCGACCTCGAGTGGAGCCTCGGTGAGCTGAGCGACGCGCGTACCGCGCTGGAGCTGGGTCTCGAGACGGTTGGTGCAGACAACACTCTTGCCACCGAACGAGCTGCTACGTTGTTGAGCCTGGCGCGCACTTGGACACGCGCCGATCCGCAGGCCGCGCACGTGAACCTGCAGGAAGCGCTCACGCTGTTTGAGGGACGGCTACCCGATACGCATCCGACGATTGTTCGGGTGATCAATGAACTGTGCGGGGTAGACCTGCGTATGGGCGTGCCGAGCTCCGCGTATTGCACGGACGCAGCGCAACGCGTGCGCAATGCGGACACTGAACCCTCGCTGGCGAGCGCCGTGTTTGCGAATCAGAGCAAGCGCGCGGAACTTGCCGGCGATCGTTCGGCGGCACGCGCCAATGCGATTCAGTCGCTCGCCTCTGCAGAAGCGTTGGGAACGCCGAGCCCGCTATGGGATGCGTACTATCGGCTCGCGCGATTGCTCGCGGCCGATGGCGATCGGCGGCTCGCGATCTTCTTCGGCAAGCTGTCCGTCACGCAGATCGAACGCCAACGCGGGCGTTTCGTTGGCGAATACCGGCGCTTCGATCGTGCGTTCCTGCAGGACAAGGTGGACGTGTATCGCGCGTTGGCCGATTGGCTGATGGAAGAAGGGCGCGTCGACGAAGCGCTCAACGTGCTGCAACTGTTGAAGACGCAGGAGTTGTACGACTTCGTGCAACGCTCGGCCGATTCCGACGAACGCGTTGTACTTACGGCGTCCGAAGCCACGCTGCTCAAAGCGTATGCGGATGCGGTGGGTGCGGACGCCGCAACGGGCGCCACCATCGAACGCCTCGGGCGGTTGGGCGAAGCCGAGCGGCTGAGCACCCGCGAGCGAGCGCAGCTCGGCGTACTGCTCGCGCGACAACACGGTGCAGACAAGCGTCGCGCACTGCGCATCCGCGAGCTGATCGCAACGGCGCAACCGCGCATCAAGCGGGCGGTGCCTGCATCGTCTCT
>CAZLDA010000154.1:0-7931 GCA_964557875.1 uncultured Pseudomonadales bacterium
ACGATGTCGGTCGCCTGAGCACCGCGTGCACGCATCGCGGTGAACGCAGCGTGGCCCGGGGTGTCGAGGAAGGTAATGCTGCCCTGCGGAAGATCTACGTGATACGCACCGATGTGCTGCGTGATTCCGCCGGCTTCACCGCTCGCAACGCGCGTTTTGCGACTGTAGTCGAGCAACGACGTTTTGCCGTGGTCGACGTGACCCATGATCGTGACGACCGGCGGGCGCGTTTGCGCGTCGCCTTCGATGTTCAGCGACTGTTCGTGGGCGTGTTCGATCGCGTCGGACGCGACGGTTTTCGCGACGTGGCCCATCTCTTCGATCACCAGAATCGCGCTGTCCTGATCGAGCACGTAGTTGATCGTGGCCATCACGCCCATGCCCATGAGCGTCTTGATGACTTCACCCGCCTTGACCGACATGCGCTGCGCGAGATCACCCACGGTGATCGCTTCGGGCACCTGTACTTCGCGCTTAACGAATTCGGTGGGGCGCTCGAATTCACCCCCTTGTTTGTCGACTTTGCGTTTCGGACGACGCAAATCCGGCTTCAGCGTAATTTCACGACGCCGACGCTGTTTGCCGTCGCCGAATTCGTCGTCTGCGGTCGTAACGGTCTGGCGACCACTTTTGTCGCGGCCACGGTCCTTCGCGGCACGCTTCGGCGATCCGGCCTTCTGTTCAGTCGCTTGCGCCTGCGCGACGGCTTCCGCCGCTTCGCGTTCGAGGCGCGCCTTGTCGGTCTCTTCGATCTTCGGTGGCGCCTTTGCCGCTTGCTGCGCCTCTTCTTTCTTGCGTTCTATCTCGGCACGACGGCGTTCGTCTTCGGCCTTTTTCTCCGCTTCGATTCGACGCGTTTCTTCTTCCGCTGCTTTACGCGCGGTGTCTTCGCGGCGGATACGCTCGGCTTCTACTTCCGACTGCGACTTGACGGCCGGCTTCACTTGGGCAGCCGCTTCCGCGACCGGCCCCTTGGTGTGATCGGTGGGCGCGTCGGGACGCTTGACGTACGTACGGCTCTTCCGCACTTCGACCGCAACGGTGCGACCCTTACCTTGCCCCGCCTTCAGCGTGCTGGTCGACTTGCGAGTCAGCGTGATTTTGCGCGGCGCGCCTTCTGCTTCGCCGTGGCTGCGCTTCAAATAGGCCAGCAGTTCCTGCTTTTCTTCTTCGGACACGGCGTCCTTGTCCGCCTTATGGGGCAGACCCGCGTCTTGCATCTGCTTGAGCAGGCGATCGACGGGGGCGCCAACCGTCTCCGCAAGCTCTCTAACTGTGACATCAGCCATGCCGTCCCTCCGGTGCTTCTATCGCGCCTATCCCAGGTTCGCTTCAGTCGATTCGAACCAGGGTGCGCGCGCCGTCATGATCAACGCCGCCGCCCGTTCCTGCCCTATGTCTTCGATGTCTATCAAGTCGTCCACCGACTGCTCGGCCAGATCTTCGCGGGTGATGATCTTATGGCTCGCCAACAAGTACGCAAGGCGGCGATCCATTCCTTCGAGACCCAACAGATCTTCAGCGGGTTCGACGTCACCGAGCTTCTCTTCGGCAGCGATCGCTTTGGTCAACAGCGCGTCTTTAGCGCGGTTACGCAATTCCTGCGCGATCTCTTCGTCGAAACCTTCGATCGCCAGCATCTCGTCCATCGGCACATACGCGATTTCTTCGAGCGTCGTGAAGCCTTCTTCCACCAATACCGCGGCCACGTCTTCGTCGATCTGCAGCGCATCCATGAACTCGGTCATGAACTTCGACGATTCCTGCTGCTGCTTCGAAGCGGCGTCTTCAACCGTCATGATGTTCAACGTCCAGCCGGTGAGCTCGCTCGCGAGCCGGACGTTCTGGCCGCCGCGGCCGATCGCCTGTGCGAGATTGTCCGCAGCCACAGCGATGTCCATCGCATGCGCGTCTTCGTCCACGACGATCGAAGCAACTTCGGCCGGCGCCATCGCGTTGATTGCGAGCTGTGCCGGATTGTCGTCCCACGGCACGATGTCGATGCGCTCACCGGCGAGTTCGCCCGACACTGCCTGCACACGGGACCCACGCATGCCGACACACGCACCCACAGGATCGATTCGGCCGTCGTTTGTCTTCACGGCAATCTTCGCGCGAGATCCCGGGTCTCGCGCGGCGCCGCGGATTTCGATGATGTACTCGGCGATCTCCGGAACTTCGATCTTGAACAACTCGACCAACATTTTCGGTGAGGTGCGAGTCAGGATCAGCTGTGGACCGCGTGCATCGGGTCGCACTTCCACCAACAGTGCACGCAAACGGTCGCTGACGCGGAAGGTCTCGCGGGGAATCAGGTTCTCACGACCGAGCAGAGCTTCGGCATTGTTGCCTAGATCGACGATGACCGACTCGCGCGTGACCTTTTTCACCGTGCCGCTGACGAGTTGGCCGACGCGCGGCTGATAAGCCTCTACGACCTGGGCGCGCTCTGCCTCACGCACTTTCTGGACGATTACCTGCTTGGCCGTTTGTGCGGCGATGCGGCCGAATTCCACGGAATCCACCGGAATTTCATACGTATCGCCGAGATTCAGATTCGGATCTTTCTCGCGCGCCTCTTCGAGCGTCAGCTGTGCAGCCGGATTCGGTTCCTCTTCTTCCGGCAACTCATCCGGATTCACGACCTTCCACGTGCGGAACGTCGAATAATCACCTGTGTCGCGATTGATGGAAACGCGGAATTCGGCGTTTTCCGTATAACGCTTCTTCGTCGCCATCGCGAGCGCGTGCTCTAGCGCGTCGATGATGACTTCCTTCGGCACGCCCTTCTCCAACGAGACGGACTCCACCACCATCAATATTTCTTTACTCATGATCTCGACCTATTCAAATCGCGGCACGATCCGCGCGCGCTGAACGTTGCTCAGCGGAATCTGATACTCGGAATCCTCGACCTGAACGACCATTTCGTCGTTCTCGAGTCCCGTCAACGCACCGATCACTCGTCGGCGCCCCTCGAACGGATAGTTCAGCCGCACGTCGACCGTTTCGCCGATGCTCTCGGCGTACTGTTCTGGCTTGAACAGGACTCGATCCATGCCCGGCGACGACACTTCGAGCGTGTAGCTGGACGTCAGCACTTCTTCCACGTCTAGCAACTCGCTGACCTGCTTCGACACGGCTTCGCAATCGTCGATCGTCACACCCTCGTCGCGATCGATGTAGATCCGCAACATCGAGTGCTTGCCCTGACCCAGATACTCGACGCCCCAAACGCGCAGACCCAACGCCGCCACCGTGGGCGTCAACAGCGTCTCGAGCTCTTGTTCCTTCTTGCTCATCCACCAGTCATCTGTATCCGATTCCAGCGCCGCGTCTGTGCGACTCCACAAATAAAAAATGGGCTGACGCCCATTTGAAGGGGAAGGACCGAGCCTTCCAGGCCTGCAAAAAAGCCCCTAAAAAGGGGCTCCTAACATATTGGTAGCGGGGGCAGGATTTGAACCCACGACCTTCGGGTTATGAGCCCGACGAGCTACCAGACTGCTCCACCCCGCATCAGGAGGGCGTGGATTATAGGGAGGTGGGTATAGCGGGTCAACGCGCGTTTGCTGTCTTACAAACAGTGACCCTCTCGATATTGGTGCCGAAGAGAGGACTCGAACCTCCACGAGCTTTCGCCCACTACCACCTCAAGGTAGCGTGTATACCAATTTCACCACTTCGGCTGCGTAAGAGCGGAACCCGGTCAGGCGTCGGGAACGTCGGAATCTACAGGTTTGTCGGGTGCAGTCAACTTCGTGTCCGGTGCCGTGTTCTGTTGCGTCGCATCCGGTTGCGCGCTTGATTCGGGCGCGGTCGTTTGCACGGGAGTGGCCGGTTCGGTAACCGTCGGAATGCCGAGATCCTTCAGGGACGTGGCCCGTTCTTTCGCGGTGAATGCGAGCCCGAGTGACAGCAGGAAGAACCCGATCGCGAGCCACGCCGTGAGCTTGGCAAGGAACGAAGCCGATCCGGCACCGCCGAAGACCGCGCTTGCCGCACCGCTACCAAATGCCGCGCCGATGTCGGCGCCTTTGCCCTGCTGGAGCAGCACCAACGCGCACAACGCAATCGCGTTCAGCACCAGCAGAATCAGAAGAATCGTCTCCAGCGTGTTCATACGCTATGCCGCCCTGCAAATGTTCTCGAATTGCTCCGCGTTCAGCGAAGCGCCACCTACCAAACCCCCATCCACGTCCGCGCCAGCAAACAGCGCCGATGCGTTCGCGGCAGTGATGCTGCCGCCGTAAAGAACGCGCAACCCATCCGCCACCTTCGTGTCGAGCGTGCGAAGCCGCGCTCGTATCGCACTGTGCATCGACTGTGCATCCGCGGGCGTTGCGCTACGGCCGGTTCCGATCGCCCACACCGGCTCGTATGCAACCATCGCGTGTTGCAACGCCGGTATTCCAACCGCCGCAACAACCGCGTCGAGTTGCGTCATCACCACCTGTTCGGCGCGCCCTTCGTCGCGCTGCTCCGAGGTCTCGCCGACGCACAGAATCGGCACGAGTCCTACCCGCAACGCGGCAGAGAACTTCTGTGCAACGATCGCGTCGGTTTCGCCGAACCAGCGACGCCGCTCCGAGTGTCCGACCAACACGTGCGTCGCGCCGAGATCCTTCACCATCTCCGCCGCAACTTCGCCGGTGAATGCTCCTGACGATTCCGCGTGAATGTTCTGCGCGCCAACCGCCAGCTCACTACCCTTTACTCGCTCAATCACCGCCGACAGATACGCGATCGGGGGGAACAGCAGCACGTCGACTTGCGGAGTATTCAGCTGAACCAGCGCATCGAGCAGTCGTTCGATCGTTGCCGTCGAGCCGTGCATCTTCCAATTGCCCGCAACCACACGACGTCGCACTTCGCTCGGACCTCGCAACGCCGCCCCGGGCCAAAAAAGGCCGGCAATGGTAAACAACGGGGTTCGCCGGCACAACGCTGTCGTAGAGCAGGGCCGACTTAAATCAGGGACCGGCGTCAGACGCCGTTGGCTTCGGCCCGCACCACGGCCGCCAGCTCGTCGGCGAGTCGCAGCACCTGCTTCGAGTCCTGGCCTTCGACCATCACACGCACCAGCGGCTCGGTTCCCGATGGACGTAACAGCACACGGCCGGTTCCTGCCAACGCTGCTTCCGTTTCGCTGACGGCATGCTTCACGCGCGCCAATGTGACGACCCGTCCCGGCTCCTTCGCGCTGACATTGACGAGCGACTGCGGATATTTCTCCATCCCGGTACGAAGCTCTGCCAGCGTCTTGTCGGCGACCATCATTGCGGACAACACCTGTAACGCCGACACGATCCCGTCGCCGGTCGTGTTCAGATCGAGACACAGGATATGTCCGGACCCTTCTCCGCCCACCTCCCAATCGCGTTTCTTCAGCTCTTCGAGTATGTAGCGGTCGCCGACCTTCGTTCTCGCAAACGGAATCGACAACCCGGCCAGCGCCTGCTCCATTCCGAAGTTGCTCATCAGCGTGCCAACGACACCGCCCGCCAGCCGACCCGACTGGGCCCGATGCCGCGCGATGATGAAGAGCAACTCGTCGCCATCGAGCACCACACCTTTGTGATCGACCATCAGCAGACGATCACCATCGCCATCGAACGCAATACCGAGATCCGCGCCCCGTGCCACCACCTCTTTCTGCAGCCGCTCCGGATGTGTCGAACCGCAATCGGCATTGATGTTCAGCCCGTCTGGTTCCGCGCCGATCACCGTGATGTCGGCGCCCAGCTCGGCAAACACACCGGGTGCCACGTCGTAGGTCGCGCCATTGGCGCAATCGAGTACGATTTTGAAGCCACTCAGGCGCATGCCTCGATCGACGGTCGCCTTGCAGAATTCGATGTAACGACCGCGCGCGTCCTCCACCCGCTTCACTTTTCCGATGGCCTCGGAGGTCACGCACGTGAGCGGTGCGTCGAGCTCGGCTTCTATTTCGAGCTCCTTGGCGTCCGGCAATTTGTTGCCGTCCCAGTCGAAGAACTTGATGCCGTTGTCGTAGAAGGGATTGTGGGATGCGCTGATGCCGATGCCCGCGTCTGCGCGCAACGTGCGGGTGAGATACGCGACCGCGGGAGTGGGCATCGGTCCGAGCAGGCGCACATCCACACCGGCGGACGAGAGTCCGGCTTCGAGAACCGACTCGAACATATAGTTGGAAATCCGCGTGTCCTTCCCGATCAGGATCAGTCGGCGACCATTCCGCGCGAAGACCCGCCCGGCGGCCCAGCCCAGCCGCAGACAGAAATCCGGTGTAATCGGCGGCTCGCCGACCCGGCCGCGAATTCCATCGGTGCCGAAGTATTTCCTCGTCATTCAGATCTCCATGATCCGGGACACCATTTTCAGTGCATCCACCGTTGCCGCGACATCGTGCGTGCGAACGATCTTCGCGCCGTTCTGTACCGCCACGACTGCTGCCGCGAGTCCGCCGGCTACGCGCGCACCCAATGCTCGTCCGGTGATCGTACCAATCATGCCTTTTCGAGACAGTCCCACGAGCACGGGACACCCCAGTTCGTTGAGTTCGTTCAGTCGGCGTAACAAGGTGAGGTTGTGTTCGAGCGTCTTGCCAAACCCGAAGCCGGGGTCGATGGCGATCCGTTCACGGCTGATTCCCGCATCGCGACACCGCGCCACCCGCTCACTAAGGTAAGCCCTCACTTCCTCCAGGACGTTCTCATAGTGCGGCGCGACTTGCATCGTCGGCGGTTCCCCGCGCATGTGCATGAGACATATCGCCACATTGGAGTCCGCTACCGCTCGAAGTGCACCCGGGTCGGCCAGCGCACGCACGTCGTTGATCAGGTGTGCCCCCGCATCGATCGCCGCTCGCACCACCGCGGCCTTGCTGGTATCCACCGAAACCATAGTACCGATCGATACGAGCCGCTCCACGATCGGTATCACACGGCGTAGCTCTTCCGCCTCTTCTACGGGCGCCGCGCCGGGGCGCGTCGACTCGCCGCCCACATCGATCAGTGCAGCACCGTCTTCCACCATCGCAACGGCAGCGGCAACGGCGGCCTCCACGTCGGCAGAGCCGTTGCGGATGAACCGTGCACCGTCAGAGAAGGAGTCGGGCGTGACATTGAGAATTCCCATCACGCACGGTGTCGCGAGCGGCAATTGCCGGTCGCGACACTGGAGTGTGGAAACGGGCGAGACCATCTACGCCCCAGAACGCTTAGCGTCAGTGCTCTTCGGCAGGACCACCGATGTTGCGCGCGCCCGGGCTGGACGACGGGCGTTCGCCTTTCGCGCGATTGGCAGGACCACCGTCGCCCGGCGCCCTCGGCTTCGCACCCGCCATGATGTCGTCGATCTGATCGGAGCTCAGCGTTTCGTACTCCATCAGCGCGTCGGCCATCGTGTGTAGCTTGTCTTCGTTCGTTTTCAGGATGTTCTCGGCCTGGTTGTAGCACTGGTCGATGATGCGACGTACTTCCTCGTCGATCAGACGCGCAGTGTCTGCCGAAATCGCTTTCGTCTTCGTGCCGGCAGACATGCCGAGGAACACTTCGGCATCGTCTTCGTCGTACTTCAACGGCCCGAGCTTTTCCGACAGACCCCACTTGGTCACCATGTTGCGGGCCAGCCGCGTCGCCTGTTCTATGTCGTTAGACGCACCGGTCGTGATGCCATCGCGACCCAACACCATCTCTTCGGCGATGCGTCCGCCGAAGAACGAACTGATCTTCGACAGAATGAACTGGCGGCTGTGGCTGTAGCGATCTTCTTCCGGCAGGAACATCGTAACGCCCAACGCGCGACCGCGCGGAATGATCGAGACTTTGTAGACCGGGTCGTGCTCCGGCACGCTGCGGCCGACGATCGTGTGACCCGCCTCGTGGTACGCCGTCGTTCGCTTCTCCTTCTCGGACATCACCATCGACTTGCGCTCTGCGCCCATCATG
>CAZLDA010000155.1:0-7908 GCA_964557875.1 uncultured Pseudomonadales bacterium
GGTGGTGGGTGTCAACGGTGCCGGAAAGACGACCACCATCGGCAAACTGGGCCAGCGACTCAAGTCGGAAGGCAAATCGGTTTTGTTGGCGGCGGGGGATACGTTCCGTGCGGCGGCGGTCGAACAACTCACGCGGTGGGGCGAGCGCAACGACATCCCGGTAGTGGCGCAACAGCAGGGGTCCGACAGCGCGTCAGTAGTGTTCGACGCGGTGCGGTCAGGGCAGGCACGCGGCGCCGACGTGGTACTAGCCGACACGGCAGGACGTTTACAGGCGAAAACCAATCTCATGGAAGAACTCGCGAAGATTAAGCGCGTCGTTTCGAAGCTCGACGCGAGCGCTCCGCACTCCGTTCTGCTGGTGCTTGACGGCAGCGTCGGGCAGAACGCGTTGTCGCAAGTGAAGGAGTTCGACGCCGCGGTAGGGCTGACCGGACTTATTGTGACCAAGCTCGACGGTACGGCGAAGGCGGGTGTGCTGTTTGCCATTGCGAACTCCAGCCGGCTACCCGTGCATTTCGTCGGCGTCGGTGAAGCAGTGGATGACCTGCGTCCGTTCGAACCAGAGTCTTTTGTCGACGCATTGTTGGCGCGCGACGCGGACTGATCGCATGGCGCAGATCGAATTCCGCGATGTGACGAAGCGATTCGACAATGGAACCGAGGCGCTGCGCTCGGTTTCGGTGAGCTTCGAAGAAGGGTCGATGACCTTCCTGGCGGGCCACTCGGGCGCTGGAAAGAGTACGTTCCTTCGTCTGCTGTTGCGTCTGGACGCGCCGACGCGAGGGCAGATCTTCGTCAACGGCGTCAACATCGCGCAACTTCCCGACCGTCGTATCCCCGCGTATCGCCAGAACATCGGCGCGGTATTTCAGGACCATCACCTGTTAGCGCACCACTCCGTCTACGACAACGTCGCGTTGCCGCTGCGCGTGGGAGGAATGCATGAGCGCGATGTTGCACGCCGCGCGCGGGCCGCGTTGTCTCGTGTCGGATTGCTCGAGAAGGAACGCATGTTGCCGCCTCACTTGTCGACAGGCGAGCAACAGAGAGTGGGCATCGCGCGAGCGCTGGTGAATCGTCCGCGGCTGCTGCTGGCGGACGAACCTACGGGCAATCTCGATCCCGAACTGTCGCGCGACATTATGCGGCTGTTCGAGCAATTCCAGGAGGTCGGCACCACCGTGATCATCGCGAGTCACGAACGCGAGTTGATCGCCGCGATGGGGAAGCCGATCGTCGAGTTGTCTCATGGCGCACTGGCAGACGCGACCAACGACTCCGGGGCGCGACATGCGGGCGACTGATCCGTGGTTGACTCCGGGCGGACGCAATTCCGGACGAACAGCACGCTGGTTTCGGGACCATAGGCGCGTCGCGCGCGACAGTCTCATTTTTGTCAGCCAGCGTTTCTGGACCAGCTTGCTCGTCTGGTTGCTGATCGGCATTGCGCTGGCGCTGCCGGGTGGCCTCTACCTGGTGCAGAAGAGCCTCGCTGCGATGAGCGATAGTTGGGAGGGTCGCCCGGGAATTACCGTTTATCTCCGGGTGGACGCGGACGTTCAGATTGGTCGAGCGCTGCGCGACCAGCTTTCGGAAAACCCCGACGTCGAACGTGTATCGCTGGTCTCCGCGGAGTCGGCCCTGGCCGAATTCGAAAAGTTCACAGGAGTCAGCGATGCGTTGGCGCACCTGAAGAGCAATCCGCTACCGGCCTCGCTTCGAGTGGTGATGAAGGTCGATACGCCGCCGGAACGGTACGAGGCTCTCGCCACACGATTGCGGGCAGAGACGGGTGTCGACGAGGTCAGCGTGGAGAAGACATGGCTGGAGCGAGTACAGGCCATGACCGTTCTGCTGCGACGGCTGAGTTGGGTGTTGGCGGCTACGTTTGCGGTGGGTGCGATCCTGGTGACGGCAACTTCGGTGCGTCTGGCCATCGAGGCGAGGCTCGAAGAGCTGCGGGTGATGAAGCTGGTGGGTGCCACGGACAGCTACATCCGGCGTCCGTTTCTCTACTTCGGGCTGCTGTTCGGCCTCGGCGGCGGCATCGCCGGCGCTATGTTGATCAGCGCGGTGCTCGGCATTCTCGAGGCGCCGCTCGCGGCGCTGCTCGGAAGTTATGGCCAGAGTCTCGATCCAAACGGTGTGAACGTGCTGTTTTTCGCCGTCCTGGTTCTGTCGGGGGGCGTACTAGGGATTGCCGGCGCTCTGTTGGCGGCGCGGCAACGTCTCACACACCTTCAAATCCTCTGACCCTCAGATCCGCTAAGTAGATCCTCTGATCCGGGAACCCAACGGTTGGTTAGCACTCTAAGACGGAGACTGCTAATATCGCAGGCGTGTTACTGGAGGTAGCAACGATGACCAACTTACTGGCTTTCAACAGTCTCTCGCCGGGCAGGGATTTGAACGCGTATGTCCAGACGGTGAGTGGGTTTCCGATCCTGAGCGCCGAAGAAGAGAAGGCGCTGGCGGAGCGCTTCTATTACGAGAACGACCTCGAGGCCGCGCGCAAGCTGGTGCTGTGCCACCTGCGATTCGTTGTGCACCTGGCGCGCAGCTATGCCGGGTACGGATTGTCGCACGGCGATCTGATCCAGGAAGGCAACGTCGGACTCATGAAAGCCGTGAAGCGCTACAACCCCGAGGTTGGGGTGCGCCTCGTGTCCTTCGCGGTGCATTGGATCAAGGCCGAGATGCACGAGTTCATCCTGCGCAACTGGCGGATCGTCAAAGTCGCTACGACGAAGGCGCAGCGGAAGCTGTTCTTCAACTTGCGCAGCAGCAAGCGCAAGCTCGGCTGGTTGAGTCAGGCTGAAACTGAAGCTGTGGCGAAAGATCTGGGCGTTTCACCGGAAGTCGTCACGCAGATGGAAGGTCGTTTGTCGGCGCACGACATGGCGTTCGATGGCGAGTCAGATGACGAAGACGATGCGTGGACGGCGCCGTCGCAGTATCTGGAATCCACCGGCGCTGATCCGGCCGAGGTGGTTGCCGATCAGGAACTGTCGTCAGTCTCCAGCGATAGCCTCGGTGTTGCGATGCGATCGCTCGATGCACGCAGTCGCGACATCCTCGAAAGCCGGTGGCTCACCGACGAGAAGCTGACGTTGCACGAGCTGGCAGCGCGTTACGACGTGTCGGCCGAGCGCATCCGTCAGCTCGAGAAGAACGCGCTCAAGAAGCTGAAGAACGCGATGCAGCAGACGGTGGTCGCGGCCTGATTTCGCTGCGGCCTAACTGTTAAGGTGGCGAAAACCACTTTCAGCAGGTGACCGGTGCAGTTTTCGCGACTCTTCCTCACCGCAGGTGCCGGCAGTGCCGGCATCGCGGTGGTGTTGGGCGCGTTCGCCGCTCACGGACTGAAAGCGCGAGTCGATGTCGCCTCGCTCAGCGCGTTCCAAACCGGCGTTACCTATCAGTTCTTCCACAGCCTTGCGCTGTGTGTGCTGGCGCTATGGTTGCGACAACTGGGGCGCGATACGTCGTGGGGTGATGCCGGCGTGATTGCCGGAACCGCGTTCCTCCTCGGTATCGCGCTCTTCTCCGGCAGTCTGTATGTGTTATCGCTCGGCGGCCCACGTTGGCTTGGACCGATCACGCCGCTGGGTGGTCTCGCATTCATCATTGGTTGGCTGTCGTTCGCTTGGAGCGCCTGGCGCAATTGACGCAGGGGCGCGTCTATATCCGCAGGCAGGGACGCATGACGGCGGCTCAAGCGCGGGCACTGCGTGAACTGCTGGAGCGCTATCGAATTCCTGTCTCTACCGAACCAGCTGACTGGGACGTGCATTTCGGTCGACGTGGACCGCGCGCGCTTGAGATCGGTTTTGGTATGGGCCACGCGCTACTCGAAACTGCGCAGCGTCATCCGGATTGGAACTGTGTGGGTGTCGAGGTGTATCGACCCGGCATCGGCGCATTGTTGAATGCGGTCGAAGCGGCGGGGCTGTCGAACGTACGCGTCATCGAAGGTGACGCGCGGGCCGTACTCGCCAACATGATCACAGAGGGGACGCTGCACCGAGTCATGGTGTTCTTTCCAGACCCGTGGCCCAAGTCCAAACATCACAAGCGGCGATTGATCAACGCGGAGTTCGTTGCATTGGTCGCAGACCGGCTGAGTGCGAACGGCGAACTACTCGCAGCGACGGATTGGGAGCATTACGCCGAGGCAATGCGTGACGTACTCGATGCTGAGCCGGGTTTGGAGAATCTCGCCGGGACAGGTCAGTTTGCGACCCGCAATGAAGAGCGACCAACGACCCGCTTCGAGGCGCGCGGCGTTCGTCTGGGCCACCACGTTTGGGATCTGGCTTACCGTAAGCGCGAGGTCAGATGAACTCACCGACGACGGTATCGAGATAGCGGAGACCGAGTTCGGTTACCGCGAGGCGATCGCGCTGCACGAGACCCTGCGCATACAACTTCTCCCACGTTGCGTCGATCGCCGAGAACGGCACTCCTGTTCGTTGTTCCAAAAGACCCACATCTACGCCGTCGATCAAACGTAAGGCGTTCAGCAGAAATTCGCCGGGTCGCGCCTCAATGGAAACGTCGGCCTCCGTGCGGAGTTCTTTGGATTCAGTGCCGAGATAGCGAGCCGGTGCGAGTGGCTTACTGGTGCGCATGATCGTGTCGCGCTCAGCAAATGTGATCTTGCCGTGCGCGCCGGCACCGATGCCGACATAGTCGCCGAACATCCAGTAGTTGACGTTGTGTCGTGCCGCCTCACCCTCGCGCGCGAACGCAGACACTTCATAGCGCCGCAAGCCGGCGGCGACGAGGTTTGCGAGTCCCGCCGATTCGATCGCACCGAGTTCGTCCTCGTCCGGCAGCCGTGGCGGATGCTGAGCGAACTCCGTACGCGGCTCGATTGTCAGCTGGTACCACGAGATGTGCGAAGCGCCGAGGGCCAACGCTTTTCGCAGATCGCTCACTGCGTCATCTGCGGTTTGTCCAGGCAGACCGTGCATCAGATCGAGATTGATGCGATCGAACCGTGAAGCTCTTGCCGCTTCGACAGCACGCTCGATGTCGTCGGGATTGTGGATTCGCCCAAGCGCCACGAGATTCGCCGAGCTGAACGACTGTGCACCGATCGACAACCGATTGACTCCCGCAGCTCTATAGGCAGCGAAATTCTCTTCATCGACGGCGCCAGGGTTTGCTTCGAGCGTTATTTCTACATCCGCGGCGAGTGCCGCTCTATCACGGATGCCGTCCAACAGTTGTGCAATGGTGCGACCCGAAATCAGGCTGGGTGTACCGCCGCCGATGAAGATCGTCTCAATCGTCCGCTGCGGAACGGATTTCAGATCCACATCCAGGTCGCGCAGCAGTTGGTCGAGGTAAGCCGATTCCGGCAAGGCGCCCTTTGCCGGATGCGAATTGAAATCGCAGTAAGGGCATTTCCGTACGCACCAAGGAAAGTGGACATACAGCGACAGCGGCGGCGTTTGTAACATGGTCTAGGTGCGACGCATCTCGTCCAGCACAGAGCGAATCTCGTCGACCAGAAGCGCGGCGGCCTTTCCGCGATGACTGATGCGATTCTTCACGGACGGCGCCAACTGCGCGGCAGTCTGACCGAGACCATCGACGAGAAAATGCGGGTCGTATCCGAATCCCAAGTCACCCATGGGCTGATCGACGATGCGTCCGCTCCATGTCGCGGACGCAATGAGCGGCGCCGGATCCTCCGCGTTGCGCAGGAATACCAGGCAGCAGAAGAAATAGGCACTTCGACTGGTCACCCCGTGTAGTGCTTTGACCAGCTTCCTGTTGTTCGCAGCCGAGTCGGATGGCGATCCTGCATACCGCGCCGACAATACTCCCGGTGCGCCGCCAAGTGCCGCCACCACCAGCCCGGAATCGTCGGCAATGGCAGGCAGATTGCTCGCCGCCGCCGCATGCCGCGCTTTGATCAGTGCGTTCTCGACGAACGTAGTGGCTGTCTCGTCGGCATCCGATATACCGAGTTGTCCCTGCGCGCAAAGCGTTACACCGAGCGGAGCCAGGATCGCGTTCAGCTCTTTGAGCTTCCCTGCGTTGCCGCTCGCGAGCACCACATTCACGGAGCTACGCCTTCGAACACTTGCTGTTGGAACTGCAGCTCCATCGGCGCGCGACCAGGCACCGTGATGGTCACTCTGAAGCGCAACACGTCCTGGTCCGCATATCGCAGTGGCGCGATGTAGTAGATCGCATCGCCCTCCTTGATTTCCGTGAACTGCAATGGCGCAGTCTGGCTGAGCAGATTGATCGTCTTCCCCGCGACTTCTCCCTGCAGTGCCACCCCTTTCTCGTCAATAACCGACAGATTGAGAATGGCGCGATCGCTGGCACGAACCACGTTGTACCGAGCTGCGATGTCGGGCTCCAGGAACAGCGTGTTCACTACGGTGTAGTGGACATTAACGCCGTTGAACGACTTGAACTGATCGGCGGCTGCCGGTAGCGCGAAAAGCAGGATCATCGAGATGAATGCACGACGGATCATTGCGGTCGTCCCAGGTGATAGAACGCTGTGGTTCCCATGAGATTCGGAAATTGGCTCATCCAAGAGTGGTTCACGTAGTCGCTGTCGACGACGAGGCGTTTGATCACGCGCAAACGCTTCATTTCGCACAACGCCTCGAAGTCGGCGAACGTGCACAGATGGATGTTCGGCGTGTCGTACCACCGATGCGGCAGGTGTTTCGCCACAGGCATCCGGCCTCGCGAAGCGAGATACAACCGGCAGCGCCAGTGTGCGAAGTTGGGAAACGTCACGATGCACTCGCGTCCGATACGCAACATCTCGTCGAGCATCGCGTCGGGCCGCTTGACGCTTTGCAACGTGTCGGTCATGACAACAAGATCGAAGCTGTCGCTCGGGAAATTCGTCAGACCCTGGTCGAGATCCTGTTCGATCACGTTGACACCGGCGGTGATGCAGCTCGTGATCATCTCCGGATCGATCTCGAGCCCGTAGCCGTTGACACCCTTGGTGCGCCGCAGATGCGCGAGCAGTTCGCCGTCGCCGCAGCCGAGGTCGAGCACGCGGGAATCGGCGGTAACGAGATCGGCGATGATGGATATATCCGGACGCATCATGCGTTCACTCGTTCGGCGACGCGTCGCAGATACGCGCTCAGCACACTGAAGTAGCGTGGCACCTGCAGCAAGAAAGCGTCGTGTCCGTGCGGTGTATCGATGACCGCGCTGACGACGTTCTTCCGTGCCGCGATCAATGCGTCGACGATTTCCTTGGAGCGCGCCGGCGCGAAGCGCCAGTCGGTAGTGAACGAGAGCACCAGGAAGTCGCTTTGTGCACGCTTCAATGCGGCGACGAGGTCATCGTTGAAATCCCGTGCCGGATCGAAGTGGTCGAGCGCGCGCGTCATCAGCAGATACGTGTTTGCATCGAAGCGTTGCGAGAACGAACGACCCTGATGATGCAAATAGCTCTCTACCTGAAACTGCACATCGCCCGCGGCGGCTAGATCGCCTGACTTCAACTCGCGGCCGAATTTGTCGCGCAGGCCATCGTCTGATTGATACGTGACGTGTCCGAGCATGCGAGCCAGCATGAGACCCCGCGCCGGATTGTTCGCAGTATCGAGATAACGTCCGCCGAGGAACTCGGGATCGGAGACGATCGCCTGTCGTGCAATTTCATTGAATGCGATGTTCTGTGCCGAAAGACGCGATGCCGAGGCGATCAACACCGCGTGCGCGACGCGATCCGGAAAGTCGATCGCCCATTGCATTGCCTGCATTCCGCCGAGGCTGCCGCCGATGATCGCGGCCCAGCGAACGATACCTAGCGCATCCGCCAAAAGAGCTTGCGTTGCAACCCAGTCCCGCACCGTTACCACTGGGAAGTCCGGTCCGTAAACGCGGCCCGTTTCGGGATTGATT
>CAZLDA010000156.1:0-7898 GCA_964557875.1 uncultured Pseudomonadales bacterium
CTGAGGCCATGCGTACGTTCAAGGCGTTCACGCCCGATCAGTTTTCGTTCTGAGGTCCTTTTTTCATTCTAAGGAGAGCGACGTGGAATACCGCAAGATCATCGTCGATGTACCGCGGCCCCGCGTTCAGCGCATCACGCTGAATCGCCCCGACAAACGCAATCCGTTGTCGAACGAGCTGCGCGGCGAACTGTTCCGCGCGCTCGAATCCGCGGACAACGACGCGAACATCGCCGTCACGGTGATTCGCGGCGCCGGCGAGTGTTTCTCCGCAGGCTACGATCTGAAATCGAACGTCGCGGAAAACCAGCCGTTCCACACCGCTGGTGGTATCGGCAACTGGCCGCGTCACGTGGTCGAGGGTTTCTTCCGCATGTGGGACCTCGCGAAGCCCGTGATTGCGCAAGTGCACGGCTATTGCCTCGCGGGCGGCACCGAACTCGCGACCGCATGCGATCTCGTGTATGTCGCCGAAGACGCGAAGATCGGTTATCCCGTCGTGCGAGCAATCAGCCCGCCGGACAATCAGTTCTATCCGTGGATCGTCGGCTTGCGCCGTGCCATGGAGTTAATGCTGACCGGCGACTCGATGTCGGGAATCGAGGCGGTCGAGTGCGGCTTCGCGAACCGCGCGTTTCCGAACGCGGAACTCGAGGCGCGGGTGCTCGACATCGCCGAGCGTGTTGCCAAGGTGCCGTCCGACCTCCAGCAGTTCAACAAGCGCGCGGTGCACCGGCAGATGGACGCGATGGGCATTCGCGCCGGGATTCGTGCCGGCACGGAGATGCAGGCACTTGCAACGTATACCCGGTCGACGCAGGCGCATCTTGCCGAACTGCGGCAGGGCCTTACCGAGGCACTGACGAAGCGCGATCAGGAATTCGGCGACTATCGAACCACCAAGAAATGACCGAACCGTTCACCGACGATCCGTCCGCCTTGATGCAGTCGTTGGGGGATGGCCGGATCGTCGAGTTCATTGCTGCCGAAAACCGCGCGGTCATGGAATTCACCGGAAAGGCGGAGATGTGCCATTCCGGCAACGTGGTGCAAGGCGGATTCATAACGGCGTGGATAGACTCCGCGATGGCGCGCGCAGCGATGCTCGCCACCGAAGGTGCGCTCGCGCCGGCAACGCTCGAAATCAAGGTGAGTTTCTTTCGCGCCGCCAATCCCGGCCCCGTGCGTGCCGAGGGATGGGTCGAGCGACTCGGACGCTCCATCGGATTTCTCGAGGGGCGACTCACGACGCTCGACGGTGAGGTGCTCGCTACGGCGACGTCGACCGTCAAGCTCGTGCCCACCAATCGACCGTGACCGCTGATCCCAGATTCCTGAAAGCTAACGGCTGGCTACGAGTACCGCTTCTGTAGCGCACGCTGCAAAGAGAAGTTCGGCGCCGACCCGGTCGCGTATCTGCAACGCGATCTGCGTGAGCCCCAGCAGCGCAAGGTGGTGCCGCCGCACGGCACCGCGCGTTACTACTGCCCGATGTGCGAAGGCGTGGAAAGCGACGAGCCCGGCGCCTGCCCGAAGTGCGGTATGGCGCTGGGGGCGCGTATTCCGAATGCCGACGGCGACGCGAACCCCGAACTCGACGACATGTCGAACCGGTTCCGGTGGAGAAGACCGTCGGCGCGCGCGTTGCGGGCGCAACGATCAACGGAACCGGCGCATTGACGATTCTGGCGGAAAAGGTCGGCGGCGAGACGTTGCTCGCGCGGGTCATCGCGCTGGTATCGGAAGCGCAGCGCAGCCGTGCGCCGGTTCAGCGGCTGGCCGACCAGGTTGCGGCTGTGTTCGTTCCGGTGGTGATCGCTATCGCCGTGCTGACCTTCATGGTCTGGGTAACCGTCGGGCCGGAGCCGCGTCTAGCGCACGCTCTGCTGGCCGCGGTGGCCGTCCTGATCATCGCTTGTCCCTGCGCGCTGGGCCTCGCCACGCCGATGTCGATCATGGTGGCGACTGGTCGGGGCGCGCGGATGGGAATTCTGTGTCGCAATGCCGAAGCGATTGAGCGGTTGCGCGACGTCGACGTGTTGCTCGTCGACAAGACCGGAACTTTGACCGAAGGGCGACCTCGGCTGGCGGCAATCGTTGCGACTGATGGTCATGCGGAGAACGCAGTGCTGCGCTGTGTCGCCGACTTGGAACGCGCCAGCGAACATCCGTTGGCGAAGGCACTTGTCGACGCGGCTCAGGAGCGTGGCATTCCGGCAGGCGCGGTCGAGAAGTTCGCCTCGATTACCGGGCAAGGTGTCACAGGCGTGGTCGGGGGACATTCAGTTGCGTTCGGCAACGGACGCCTGATGCAGTCGTTGGGAGTTGACGTAGCGCAAGCGGATGCGGCCGCGTACCAGGCGGAAGGTGCAACGGTGATGTACTGCACGATCGACGGTGCGTTCGCGGCACTCGTAGCAGTGGCGGATCCCGTCAAGCCCACGTTGGCCGCGGCAGTTGCGGCGCTGCGCGCTGAAGGCATTCGTCTGATCATGTTGACGGGCGACAACGAACGCACCGCCAACGCGATTGCGAGAAAGCTCGGCATCACCGAAGTGGTGGCCGATACTGCAGCGATGAGCGCGTCGTCGATCTCGGTGATCGGCAACGCGCTCAGGTTACGCAGCAGGGAGATCTAGGCGGCTTTGGCCACCGCGCCGCGCAACGCGGCAATGCGCGTATCGAGCGGAGGGTGCGACGCGAACAGCGCCGACAAACCTTGACGCATACCGCTCGAGATGCCGAACGCGACCAGCGTTTCGGGCATCGTCTCGGGCATCTTTGTAGCGGCTTTCAAGCGCTCGAGTGCGCCGATCATGTTGTCGCGACCGGCCAGTTGCGCGCCCGCGGCATCCGCACGGAATTCGCGATGCCGCGAAAACCACATCACGATCATGCTGGCGCCGATGCCGAGCACGACCTGCGCGATCATCGTGACGACGAAGAAGCCGATTCCGTTGCCGTTTTCGCTGCGAAACACCGCGCGATCGACGATCGATCCGATGATGCGGGCGAAGAAGATCACGAACGTGTTCACGACGCCCTGGATCAAGGTCAGCGTCACCATGTCTCCATTCGCCACGTGGCCGATCTCATGACCTAGCACCGCGCGTACTTCATCGGGGCGCATGTTCTCGAGCAGGCCCGTGCTGACCGCGACGAGCGCGTTGTTCTTGGACGCGCCTGTGGCGAATGCGTTCGGTTGCGGCGAAGCGAACACGGCTACTTCCGGCATGCCGATGCCGGCCTTCTGGGCAAGTTCCTTTACGGTATCTACGAGCCAGCGCTCCGACTGATTGCGGGGCTGGTCGATCACCTGCGCACCGGTCGAACGCTTCGCCATCCACTTCGACATCAATAGCGAAATGAACGCGCCGCCCATTCCGAACATCCCGGCAAATATCAAACTGCCGGTCAGGTTCAGGCCGACGCCTTGCTCATACATGAACTGTTCGAGGCCGAGCACACGGAACGTGATGCTCGCGACCAGCAGGACCGCAATGTTGGTAGCCAGAAACAGGAGAATACGCATAAGTCGAATCTCACTCCCTTCTCTAGAACGGACTGATCGTTAGACCCCCGGACTGCCATTCGGTGCCGTGGGCGCAGTGCCATTGTATGGGGTTCGCACCCCGTTCGTTCAAGCGCCCGCTATCATCGACGGCTCGACAGGAGACCGTAATGGAAGTGCTTTACCTGGTTCGCCACGGCGAGACCGAGTGGAATCGGCAGCGGCGGATGCAAGGGCGCCTGGACTCGCGGCTGACAGCGGAGGGACGCGCTCACGCGCGCGTGCACGGGCAGTTGCTGGCGCGTGAGGCGGTGGCGCAAATGATCGTGTCGCCGCTGGGTCGTACGCGGGAAACCGCGGAGCTGATACTCGAGGGTTGCGACATTCCCGTGACATATGACGAGCGCCTGGTGGAACGGCATTGCGGTGATTGGGAAGGGCTCACCATAGAAGAGATCGCCGAGCGCTATCCCGCCGAGTGGGCCGCCAGGTCGCTCGATCCGTTTCATCACCGGCCGCCCGCGGGCGAGAACCTGCCCGACATGCTGCTGCGAATCTCGCCGCTCGCAGAACGGCTTTACGACCTGCCGGTGCGCAAGCTCGCCATCGTTTCGCATGGCATCAGCGGCCGCGTGCTGCTGACGCACTTTCTCGGCCTGAAACCGTCTGAAGCGGATCGCGTACGGCAACCGAACGACTTCGTGTATCGCCTGACGTTTTCAGACGGGCGGGTCTCGTGCGATCACTTTCGCGGCGGCGAAGGTCCGCATCCCGGCCTCTTCCTGCACGCGCCGGATCAGGTCGGCTAGCCCGCATTTCTCACACGTTCGCAGTTGCCGTGAACCTGTGAGAAACGCAGCGAGTTGCCCATTCCGCGCGAAGCCGCCGTACAATCCGGGGCACGCATTCGTTTATCCGGAGTATGCCGATGAAAGTAGATGGCGGAGTGGGTTGGGATCTCGACAAAGTCGGTGCCGAAGCAAAGGCGCTGGAAGACATGGGATACAGCAGTGTGATGACTGCCGAAACGTCTCACGATCCGTTTTTCCCTTTGCTCGTCGCGGCGATGCACACGCAGCGCGTTCAGCTGATGACGGGAATCGCGGTTGCGTTCGCGCGCACGCCGATGATTCTCGCGAACATCGGTCACGATCTGAACGCCGTTTCTAAGGGGCGCTTCGTACTCGGCATCGGTTCGCAGATTCGCCCGCACATTTCCAAGCGCTTCAGCATGCCCTGGTCGGCGCCCGCCGCGCGGATGCGAGAGTTCATCCTTGCGATGCGCGCGATCTGGGCGACGTGGCACGAAGGCAAGCCGCTGGAATTCGCCGGACGCTTCTACACGCACACGCTGATGACGCCGTTCTTCACTCCGACGAACAACGAATACGGTGCGCCGAAAGTGTTCCTCGCCGCCGTAGGTCCGTTGATGACGGAAGTGGCCGGTGAAGTGGCCGAAGGCGTGATCATTCACGCGTTCACCACCGAGAAGTATCTGCGCGAGACGACGTTGCCCGCACTCGAGAAGGGCTTCGAGCGGGCCGGTAAGTCGCGTAAGGACTTCGAGATCAGCTATCCGGTGTTCGTCGTTACCGGTAAAGACGCCAAGGCGATCGAAGATGCGAAAGTCGCGACGAAGCGCCAAATCGCGTTCTACGGGTCTACGCCTGCCTACAAACCGGTACTCGACTCGATCGGCGTGGGTCACCTGCAAAGCGACCTGAACAGCATGTCGAAGCAGGGCCGCTGGGAAGAGATGGGTCACCTGATCACCGACGATATCCTCAAGGAATTCGCAGTGATCGGCGCACCGTCGACGATTGCGGGACAAATCAAGTCGCGTTACGGCGACGTGATCGACCGTACGTCGGCCGCTTACGCGAGCATCGGCAAAGAAGACCGTCAGAAGATCGTTCAAGAACTGACGAGCTAGCCGGGGGGCAAGAAATGAAAGTAGACGCCGGACTCGGGCATCAGCTCGAGCGTGTGCCCGCTTCGGCCAAAGAGGTCGAAGCGATGGGTTTCGACGGTGTGCGTACTGCCGAAATGAATCACGATCCGTTCTTTCCGTTGCTATTGGCCGCGGAGCACACGTCGAAGATCGAGCTGATCAGCTCGATTGCGGTGGGCTTCGCGCGCAGCCCGATGTTGCTGGCCAACATCGGCCACGATCTGAACGCCTACTCCAAGGGGCGCGTCACGATCGGGCTGGGCTCGCAGATCAAGCCGCACATCACGAAGCGCTTCAGCATGCCGTGGGGTCCGCCTGCCGCGAAGATGCGCGAGCTCGTGCTTGCGATGCGAGCGATCTGGGCGAACTGGTACGACGGCGCGAAGCTCGAGTTCGTCGGCAAGTTCTACAACCACACGCTGATGACGCCGGCGTTCACGCCTGAGAACAAGCAGTACGGCGCGCCGAAGGTCATCCTCGCTGCGGTCGGTCCGCACATGACCGAAGTAGCGGGCGAAGTGGCCGACGGAATGATCATTCACCCATTCAGCACGTTGCCGTTCATCAAACAGGTGACGCTGCCGGCAATCGAACGCGGGCTCGCGAAAGCAGGGCGAAAGCGCGCCAACTTCGAGATTTCGTATTCGAACTTCGTCGTCTCCGGACGCAACGAAGAAGAGTTCAACAAGGCCAAGCAGGCGAACAAGGAACGCATCGCGTTCTACGGTTCGACGCCTGCGTATCGCGGCGTGCTGGAATCGATCGGCGTGGGCGATCTGCAGACCGAACTGAACACGATGTCGAAGCAGGGTCGTTGGAAAGAGATGGGCGGACTCATCACGGACGACATTCTCGAGGCATTCGCGGTGGTCGGTGAGCCGCACACGATCGTGCCGGAGATGAAGCGACGCTACGGAGCATTCGTCGACCGCAGCTCCGCGTCGTTCGAATTCGTCGATCGCGAGCAACGTAAAGCCATGATCGCCGAATTGCGGAGCGCATGAGCGATGGCACTTCCGCGGGAACTGGCGCTCGACGCCAACCAGATCGACGAGATGATGACGAGTTTGTGGAACATGCGGATTGCGTCGGTAGGACCGCGCAATCGCATCAACCTGACGCCCATGTGGTTCGGTTGGGGCGGCGGGCGCATCTACTTCTACGGACGCGGGCAGAAGGTCGTCAATCTGCGGCGCGACCCGGTGTGCACGGTGCTGGTCGATCGCAACGAGAAATTCCCCGAACTGCAGGCGGTGATGGTGCAAGGCCGCGCGGTGGTGCTCGAAGATGCGGCGGCCGAGGCGGCTGATCCTCACCTGCAGGAAGCGCGCGTACAGATGGGCCGGAAATACAACGGCGGCCACGGTGCGGCAGCGGTCGAGAATCCGCCGCCGAACGGTGCGAGTGCGGGCGGACGGAACCGCCGCTGGGTGGTCGTCGTGCCCGACCACATCGTCACCTGGGACAACTTCAAGCTGGGCAGGCGCGGCTGATGCCCGTGAAGGAACTCGCGGCCGACGCCGTCGGGATTCCCGATTATTCATTCGAGCCGGCCAACGGCGTCAGCGTGTTCGATCTGTCGAGTCACGCGCGCGCCGGGCAGGCACTGCAGTTCGGACTCGACACGCCGGGCAACGATCACAACGTGTATGTGCTCGGTCTCGACCGCAGCGGTCGCATGACTGCTACGCGCGAATTCGTCGAAGCGTGGGCGCACGGCCGAGCCCCGGCAAGCGACTGGATCTACGTGGTCGACTTCGATGCGCCGTCGACGCCGCGTCCGATCCGGCTGCCGGCTGGAACGGGCAGACGCTTCAAATCGGCCGTCGAAGAAATGATCCCTGCACTCGCGCGCGAGCTCGCATCCGCGTTCGGCAGCGAGTCTTATCAGCAACAGGCGACCACGTTGCGGGCGCAGAACGATGCACAGATTCAGAGTCAGCTGAACGCGCTGGAAGCGGATGCGAATGCCGCCCGACTGTCGATCATCAACACACCGCAAGGCGCCGTTGCCGCCGCAATCGGAGAAGACGGCAATCCGATGCCGCTCAACATGTTGCCGCCCGAACAGCGCACGCAGCTGGAAGAGCGCAGCCGGCTGCTCATCGAACGGATGGCGGAGATCAATCGCGACGCTGCGCGCTTCCAGCGTCAGTTCTTCGAAACGCTGAAGGGGTTCAATCGCGAGGTAGCGGCGCGCGCCACAGAGGGATTGTTGGGCGGTTTGCGCGATCGATTCAATGCGTTCGCCCAACTGACAGAGTGGATCGATGGGTTGCGGCGCGATCTCGTCGAACATCACGAGATGCTGCTCACCAGCGAAGAGGGCGTGGTGGCACCGCGTACCGAGCGTGGGGAACGCCGCTACTCGGTCAACCTGTTAGTGGATCGAAGCCGGGAAACGCATCCGCCCGTTATCTGCGAACACAATCCGAC
>CAZLDA010000157.1:0-7892 GCA_964557875.1 uncultured Pseudomonadales bacterium
CAATGGACGTGGGGACCGCCTCATGAGCGTTCGATTGATCCTTCTCGCGGTATCGCTGCCCTTCCTGATGGGCGCAGAAGGCGACATTTACCGGTACGTCGACGCCAACGGTGTTGTCACGTACGCACAGCAACTCCCCTACGGCGTGAAAGGCGAACAGATCCGCACGATGGCCGGCGCGCCTACCGTTAGCGTCCCGGCTACCCCGCCGAAACAAGCGCAGCCCGCGCAACCGGTTCTGACTCCGCAGCAGCAGGCGATGCTCGACGATCTCAAGAAAACCGAAGAAGCGCGCAAGGCCGAGATCGCGCGCATCCGCGACGCCAACTGCACGCGTTCCAAGGACGTGCTGGAAAAACTCTCCGCCTCGGGGCGCATCCGCGTGAAGGGACCCGACGGCGAAGAAGTGAAAATGACCGAAGACGAGCGGCAGGCACGCATCGAAGAGGCTCAACGCGGCATCGTGGCGAACTGCACTACGTCGGGGTCGGATGGTTCGCAACCCGCAGTTGCAAACGCAGGCGGCTGATTCAGCCGGGCCGCGCCTCCAGCCAGACCAGCGTTGCAGTTCGTCCCGTAACACCATCCCGGCGGTACGAGTAGAACCGCGTCTCCCGGTACGTGCAGAAATTTCCGCCAAACACCGCTGATACACCAAGCGTGTTGAGTTGCGATCTCGTCACTTCATAGAGATCGGCGCGCCATTTGCCGCTCTGCGAAGGGCGCAAGGCGCGCTCGACAATTGGCGGCGACATCGCGCCTAGCAGCGCATCACGGACATCCGCACCTACTTCGTAGTTTTCCGGCCCGATGCCGGGCCCCATCCACGCCATGAGGTTGGCAGCATCGGTCGGCAGCCGTCTTAGCAAGGCGGCGAGCACGCCTTGCGCCAAACCGCGCCACCCACAGTGAGCCGCACCTACCATCGTTCCGGCTCGATCGCAGATCAGCACCGGAATGCAATCGGCAGTGAGAATTGCGCAAACGCACTGCGGCTCGAAGGAGAACGTCGCGTCGGCGGCGGGAGGTGCGGGACAACTGGAACCGGCGTCAACAACGTCGCAGCCGTGAACCTGGTTCAACCAACACACCGTCGCCGGCACCCCGTAGCGCGCCTTCAATCGCTCACGGTTCTCGGTGACGCAAGCGATGTCGTCGCCGCAATGGGTCGCCAGGTTGAACGACTCATACGGACCGCTACTGACGCCACCACGCCGCGTCGTCGAGAACGCGCGAACGCGCGGTGGCGCGGGCCAATCCGGTACGACGACGTCGGATGCACTCAACGCGATGACTCTACCGAATCGGCGCGATCACGCGACAACGCAGCGAGCAGCTGCATCAGGTCGTCGGGAAGCGGCGACTCGAAGCGCAACGGCTCTTCGGTAATCGGATGTGCAAACTCGAGTTCCGCAGCATGCAGTGCCTGGCGGCGAAATCCGCGTATGACCTCCAGCAATTCCATTGACGGCCGCGTAGGCAACCTGCCGCGCGCACCGTAGCGGTGATCACCCACCAATGGATGACCTATCGACGATAGGTGCACTCGGATCTGGTGTGTGCGACCCGTTTCCAGTTCCGCAGTGATGAAGCTGTGCGCGCGAAAGCGCTCGAGTAGCTGCACATGCGTCACAGCGGGTCGGCCCGTGTCGATTACTCGTTGCCGCAGGCGATTGCCGGGATCGCGACCGATAGCGGCATCGATCGTGCGCCCGCCGGTAAGTACACCTTCGACCACCGCGCGATACCGACGAGTCACGTCATGGCGTGACAACGCTCTGGTCAGGCGACGCAACGATTCAGTCGACTTCGCAACCACCAACAATCCGCTCGTGTCTTTGTCGATTCGATGCACGATGCCGGCACGGGGCAATGACGCCAACGTCGGAATGATCCGCAGCAGTCCGTTCACCAACGTGTGATCGGGATTACCTGCACCGGGATGCACGACCACACCTGCAGGCTTCTCGACGACTAGCAGCGCGTCGTCTTCGAACACGCGCACGAAGGGAACCGACTGCGGCGCATCCCATCGCGGCTGCACCGGCGCCGGCGCGTTCAGCACGAGCGATTCGCCGCCGAATACGCGCTGTTTCGCGGGCACCGCGCGTCCATCGAGCGTGAGGCTTCCATCTCTCACCCACTCGACCAGTTGCGTGCGCGAAAACTCGGGCAGCAACACCGCGGCCGCCTTGTCGATACGTTCGCCCGCGAGCGTTGCGTCGATCCGGATGGCCCGGGTGATATTCGTTTCGGACAACAGCTGCGCCCTACATTGGAAAATTGAGATCAGAGAATCGCCAGATTTTCGAGAAAGTCCGGGTAAACTACCGCCGATTTTACCGCTCGGCTCCGAAGAGATGACACGTATCGTTGTGTTTGCCGCCGTTCTCAGCCTGCTCGGCGGCTGCGCCTTGTGGCCGTTCGGTGGTCACGACAAGGAAGAAGACGAAGACCAGAAGTCGTCCGAGCAGATGTTGTATCGAAGCGCTCAATCGAGCCTTCGCTCCGGCAACTATCGCGATGCGATCACGAAGCTGCAGAAACTCGAAGCTCGCTTTCCGTTCGGACGATACGCGGAGCAGGCACAACTCGAACTGATCTACGCGAACTTCATGTCGTATCAACCCGAAGCGGCTCGCAGCGCCGCTGACCGTTTCATTAGGCTGCACCCGCAACATCCAAACGTCGACTACGCGTACTACATCAAGGGTCTCGCCGAGTTCAACAAAGACCGCGGCTTGCTCGATCGTTTCGCCGCAACAGATATCAGCAAACGCGATCCTACGTCTTCCAAACAGGCGTTCGACGATTTCTCCGAGTTTCTGCTACGCCATCCCGACAGCGAATACGCGGCGGATGCGCGCCAACGGATGGTGTTCCTCGTCAACGTCCTCGCCAAGTACGAGATCAACGTTGCCAAGTTCTACATGCGACGCGGCGCTTTCGTCGCAGCCGCGAACCGCGCGCGCAATGTCGTCGAGCACTATTCGCAATCGCAATCCGTCGACGATGCATTGGCGATCATGATCGAAGCGAACTGGCGGTTGGGTCTTCCCGAAGCCGCGAACGATGCCGTGCGGATTCTGGCCATCAACGCACCGCATTATCCGGCCTTCGACGATCAAGGTCGCTTCGTGTTCCGCCAGCAAACGTTCGACCGCGATCGTTCGTGGCTCAACATGATGACGTTCGGCATAATCGATCGTCCGAAGGTGCCGCCGCCGATCACGATCGATACGCCGCCCGGAGTTGAGATTCCCGCGCATCCTGCAGATCCGGCACCACCGCCAAAACCGAACAAGCCTTGGTGGCGCCTGTTCGGCTGATCAGCAGATGAACTCGCTTGCAGACGACATCGTTGCAGAGATCGAGCAACGGCGCTTCCAGCTGAACATCAACCTGTTGAAAGTCTACAACTACTATCGCGTAGCCGTAGGCGTCGCGCTGCTCGCGGTCTTCTTACAGCACTACACCGAAACACGTCTTGGGCGATTGCACCCGGAGACGTTCCTCTGGGTAGCGTTGTTCTACACCGGCTTCAACCTCTTGAGCGCCGTAAGTACGCAGGCGCTACCGGCGCGACTGTTCCGGCGGCAGGTAGCTGCGGTCGTGTTCGTACTGTTCGACATCTTCGCACTCGGTTGGCTGATGTATCTGTCCGGCGGAGTGGGCAGCGGACTCGGCATCATGATCCTCATTGCCGTGACGGCGGGTTCGGTTCTAGTCACGGGACGCACGAGTGCATTCCTCGCAGCGGTCGCAACGATCGTCGTGCTTTACGAGGAGTTCTACGTTTCGCTGATGCCACCGGACTATCGCAGCGACTATTTTCAGGCGGGAATTCTCGGCGCGATCTACTTCGCGACGGCGATCGCTGTCCAGTCGTTGTCGGCAAGACTGCGTCGAACCGAAATCACGTCGCTGTCGCGCGCCGCCGAGGTGGCTGATCTCGAACGCGTCAACCGTTCCATCATCCAGCGCATGCGGACCGGAATCATCGTTGTGGACGAGAACGGCAATCCGCGACTGTTGAACCAGTCCGCGCGTTCTTTGCTTGGGCTCGCTGCCCAGGACGAAACGATGGCTGCGTTGCCACGTCCGTTGCTCGATCGTTTGCAGGCCTGGCGCAATGACACGAGCGTCAGGACGGGCCCCTTCGAGATAGCCCCGACCACTCCCGAGATCCGCGCCAACTTCAGCGCGGTGCGGCCCGAGAGGCCTGACGCAGACGTCATCGTATTCCTGGAAGACACCGTTGAAATTCAGCAGCAGGCGCAACAGTTGAAGCTCGCCGCGCTCGGCCGCCTCTCCGCGAGCATTGCGCATGAGATTCGCAACCCGCTCGGCGCCATCAGCCATGCGGGCCAGCTGCTCAGCGAGTCCCGCAATCTCGATCCGGGCGATACGCGACTGACGGACATCATCAACATGCAGTCGCGGCGGATGAATGGGGTCATCGAGAATGTGCTGGAGCTGTCACGGCGCAAGCCGCCCTCGCCCACTAGACTCAACCTCAACAACTGGCTCACCGGTTTCGTAGCGGAGTTCCAACAGTCGATGCCCGATCCGGTGGACATACGAATCAGTGTGGTACCGGCGGCAACCGAAGTACGCGTCGATGCAGGCCAGCTTACCCAGGCGCTGACCAACCTTGCGGTAAACGGCTTGCGCTACAGTAAGGCCCACACGGGCCTGGCGACGCTGTCGATCGACGGCGGCATCGATCCTTCCACGGACAGGCCGTTTCTGAACGTGATCGACGATGGCCCAGGTGTGCCGGAAGATCGGGTAGAAAATCTGTTCGAACCGTTCTTCACCACCGAGCGCAACGGAACGGGGCTCGGCCTCTACATCACACGAGAAATGTGCGAAGCGAACCAGGCCCGCATTACGTACACACGCGATCCGCGTGGCGGCAGCTGCTTCCGGATCACCTTCGCTCATCCGGATCGGATCACCGCATAGCGCCTCGAGGACGACGATGACCAAGCGCGCATTGATTGTTGACGACGAACCGGACATCCGCGAACTGCTCGAGATCACGCTCGGTCGAATGGACATCGAGACAAAGGCCGCCAAGGACGTGCGCACTGCCACAGAACTGCTTGCGTCGCATGAATTCGATCTGTGCCTCACCGACATGCATCTGCCCGACGGCGATGGCGTCGAACTGGTGCGCCGAATCAACGCTGACCACCCCGGTCTGCCCGTCGCGGTGATTACCGCCTACGGCAACATGGACACTGCAATCGCCGCACTGAAGGCCGGCGCATTCGACTTCGTTCAGAAGCCAGTGGACCTCGATCAGTTGCGTGCGCTCGTCGACACCGCATTGAAGCTCTCCGGCCTCGATACACCGGTCGAGTCGACCATTCGGCTCACGGGGCGATCGAATGCGATGCAACGCCTGCGTGACCAGATCAAGAAACTCGCACGGAGCCAGGCGCCGATCTACGTCAGCGGCGAATCCGGTAGCGGTAAAGAGCTCGCGGCACGATTGATCCACGAACAGGGTCCGCGTGCCGATGCGCCGTTCGTGCCGGTCAACTGCGGCGCGATTCCATCGGAACTCATGGAGAGCGAGTTCTTCGGCCACAAGAAAGGCAGCTTCACCGGTGCAGTCGCCGACAAGGAAGGTCTGTTTCAAGCGGCGAGCGGCGGCACGCTGTTTCTCGACGAAGTAGCGGATCTTCCGTTACCGATGCAGGTAAAGCTGCTGCGCGCCATACAGGAAAAGGCGGTGCGGCCCGTGGGCAGTCAACAGGAATCGACGATCGACGTCCGTATCTTGAGTGCGACCCACAAAAACCTCGCAGGCGAGGTCGACGCGGGGCGCTTCCGACAAGACCTCTATTACCGGCTCAATGTCATCGAATTGCCCGTTCCCAGCCTGCGTGAGCGCGCGGACGACATTCCGTTGCTGGCAAACGAGATTCTCGCGCGGTTGGCCGACGAATACGGTACCACTGCGCCACAAATCGCTGACGATGCGATTGAGGCGCTCAAGGGCTACGCATTTCCGGGAAACGTGCGCGAACTCGAAAACGTGCTCGAACGGGCGTTCACGCTGTGCGAGAACAATCGCATTCGAGCGTCCGACCTCAACCTGACTGCAGCGCGGCACACGTCGGCAATGCCGGTGGTCACTCCGGCAGCAGCGGCTCCGATAGCGCTCTCGCAAGAAGCTGAGATCGAATTCCAGCTCGCGCCGGGCCAATCACTCGAGGATTTTCTCGAACGAATCGAGCGCCGCCTCATCACCGAGGCACTCGAAGCGACCCGTTGGAACAAGACTGCGGCGGCGAAAAACCTGGGCATCACCTTCCGCGCCCTGCGCTATCGCCTCAAGAAGCTCGGCCTGGAATAAGTCCGTCATCGCGAGACGCGCATCGCGCACGCGCTGACGGCGGGTAACCGTCTGCACGACGCAACCGCGTTGCCTCTCAATACGAGCCATGCGAGGGCCGTTGGGAGTCACGATTCCGGAGATGCTCGTCACGCTGGCGATTGTCGGCGTGATGACCGGCTTTGCCTTGCCCGCGTTTCAGAGCTTCGTCCAACAGAACCGCGCAACCGCAGCCCTGAATCAACTGCTCGGTGCCGTGCAAAGCGCGCGTCATTCAGCGGTCGCGCTTCGAACCTCGGTGACACTCTGCCCCAGTGCCATCGATACGTGCGGTGCACGTGATTCCTGGCACGAAGGCACGTTGATGTTTGCGGACCGCAACGCCAACGGACGGCGTGACCCAGACGAGGTCGTACTGCGTTGGTTGCCGGGCTTCGAAGGTGGTGCCCGGATCTATTGGCGCTCGTTCCGCAACCGTAGCTACCTGCAGATCAAACCGAGCGGGCTAACCGATTGGCAGAACGGCAACTTGTTGTACTGCCCTGCCGACCGGGATCCGCGCCACGCGCGGGAAGTGATTTTGAACGCCCAGGCACGCCCAAGAGTCGCGCAAGACACCGATCACGACGGCGTTGCTGAAGGCGCCGACGGGCAGCCGCTGCACTGCCCGTAGGCGGAATGGCATTCAGTACTGCTGCGGAACGACGCCGGGAGCCAGTTCCTTCAACTCGATGATCTGGCGATGTCCTGATTCGATGAAACGTTGAACGATGATCGAAACGTTCATGCCCGGTGTGATCATCGTAAACGCGCCGTAGCTGCCGCCGAGTTCCACGTTGGCATCGGGGGCGATGTCATAGGACACACCGCCCACTACGAGCTTGCTCGCGGCATAGTCCACCGACTCCACCGAACCTTGCTTCGATTCGATCCGGAAGTCGTCTGCGAGAGCTGTCGAGGCGACGAGCATCGCCCCGGCCACCATCAATCCACGCACGAGTCTCTTGCCGAACTGCGTCGATACGCTGTTCATGGATATGTCCTCAGTTCGCGTCATCTAGTTCACGCCACGACAGGCGGCCGGTCTTCGCATCTTCCGGACCCGCGACCCGGATGGTGATTTGTTCATCACCGCCGGACAGGAACAGGAAGTCGGCTTCGCCCGTACCCAGCAGCAGCGATGGGTCGACCAGCTGACCGTTCAGGTCATCGGTGCTGAACAGGATACCCGCCGCATATTGCACGCCACCCACCGTCACCATGTCGCCGGCGTCGATCACGCCATCGTTGTTGAGGTCGAGAATCGGCCGCGTCGGATTCCCACCTGTCAGCGCATCGATCGGGAATGTCGAGCCCGGAGGCGAGCGCAGACACGTGTTCGCATCGCGCGGTATCACCGTCGTCACGAGCAGCGAGCTGCCGCGCGGAACGAAGCGGCGAATTGCACGTTCCCCGGGGAACTGCACCGCCGGCGGCGCTGCTCCATCGGTATCCCCGTTCGGACTTCCCTGCAGCGTCAACAGCGGGCGCGTCATGGTGAAGT
>CAZLDA010000158.1:0-7891 GCA_964557875.1 uncultured Pseudomonadales bacterium
GGAGTGTAGCTCAGCTTGGTAGAGCACCACGTTCGGGACGTGGGGGCCGGAGGTTCAAATCCTCTCACTCCGACCATTCATAGAATCCACTCAGAAGACCGTTTCACCGACATCCCAAATCAGGATCAACCGGTGACGGATTCCACGCTTACTCCCACCGCAACCGTGTGCGCCCCGCCGCCGACGATGATGCCTGTTGTCGGGCTCACATCGCCGTAGTCACGTCCCCACGCTAGTGCGATGTGCTCGTCGGATGGCATCAGGTTGTTGGTCGGATCGAATTCGACCCAACCAAAATCCGGACACCAGACCGCAATCCACGCGTGCGACGCATCGGCGCCGACGAGTCGCTCCTTCCCCTCAGGCGGATGGGTGAGCAGATAACCGCTCATGTAACGCGCGGGCAAGCCGAGACTGCGTAAGGCCGCGATCTCGAGATGCGCGAAGTCCTGGCATACGCCGCGCCGCTTCGCCAACACCTCACTCACCGGCGTCCACACATCAGTCACGCCGCCTTCATAAACGAACTCGCGATAGATTTTCGCGGTCAGGTCCATCACGGCGGTGAGAAACGGTTGGTGCGGCTTGAACGCTCCCTTGGCGAATGTGTACACGTCGTCGTCGACATCGATATAGGGCGATGCAAACGCGAACTGACTGGCGTCGAGTGCGGCCTTGCTGTTCGGAGGATCGAGCGCGGCGGCAACCTCCTCCCACGAGGGGCCCAGATTCAGCAGCGCCGCGTCGACCGGCTGCACTTCGACGCGAGACGCGCTGCGAATCGTCAATCTCGAATGCGGCATCTGTACCGTGAGATACGTAATCTCGTTGCCGAAGAAATCGTTGCGCGTGTTTCGCATCACCGGGGCAGGCTCGACGATCAATCGAGTGTACAGCGGCTTCTGTCGGGGGGATTCACGCGGCGCCAGCCGCAAGAGCTGATGCGAGACGCTGACGGGCTGTGCGTAGTCGAAGGTCGTGTCGTGCGTGATGTCGTAGATCACGTTGACGTGCCCAAGCGGCCCGAACCCGAAATCTGCCGTTCCAGCGAATGGCTGAAGTAAGTCCCTTCAATGACGTCGGAAAGTTCATCCGCACCCGATTCCAGTCGTGTCAACACGCGATCGAGATGCGTGCGTTTTCCTGCGCGACTACGCACCACCGACAACCGCTTCACATCACACAGCCGCAGTTCCGCCAGCAGGCTGATGACGATTTTTTGTGCGGCGCTGATCGGCCCGGATTCCTCCTCCAGCGGCATCACTCTCAGATGCTCTTCTATCTCGTGGATCTGGAAGATCAACGAGCGCGGATTGCTTTCGTCGGCCATCACCAGGTCGAGCACCGCGGGCAATTGCGGGATTGCCTTATAGCGCGACCGGTACGTCATCGTGCTGTCGACGAGTTCGAGCAACAGGTTCAATACGCCGCTCTCGGCAGGCTCGCCGTGCGTCGTGATGCCGCGAATCAACCGCGCGGCATACCGCGTGCGTTCGATCCTGCGTCCCATATCGAGCAGTCGCCAGCCATAACCGCGCGTCATGTTTTCCTGAATGAGGCCGGTGATGGCAGAGAGATTCTGGATCATCGTGTTCAACAGCTTCACAGCATCGCCGATGGCATTTGCGCGCCACGGCACTTCCGGCGTGCGCGTAAGGCTCTCGAGAATGCGCCACGAGTCGGCGGAGAGGCGTTCGCGCACCAGTTCGGCAGTTCTGCCGACGTTTCCCAGCACCTTTGCCAGCCCGTCAGGAGATTCGGGATCGAACAGAACCTGCCATAGCTCCTGTTCAACGGCTCTCGCGCCATCTACTGTTGCGCGCCTCGCTCTACGCGCAGTCAGCCGTTCTTGCGACACGAGCAGCCGTGCGAGCGTATCGAGCGTGGCGGGATCGTTTCCGGCGCTCTCGCCGGATAGGTAGCTGAACAGACTGCGATAGAGTCGCACTGCCCCTTCTGCGCGCTCCAGATAGCGCCCAAGCCAATACAGATTGTCCGCGGCACGGCTTGGCAGATCGCGATCCGAGCGTCGCAACGCCGTCGCCTGCAATGATCGGCCCAGCAAGCTGAACGTATCGACCGACTCATCCGAGAGCACCCATACATCTTTGCTGTAGTCCGACGTCACGCGCTGCGAGCGCACGTCGCCGTCGCGGGTCAACAGCGCGAGCCCGCCCGGCATCACGCGATAACCATCTTTGGTCGCCGCGACGAACACGCGCAGGGTCAACGGCTCCGCGCGCGCCAGTCCTTCACCGGACCAGAACGGCGCCGTCGAGACCTGTATCGGTTCCTGGACGACGAACTGATGCGGGCGACGCTCGATCATCTCCTTGAGAACGTGCGGCGACAGGTCCCCGAATTCAGATGTCAGCGAGCCCCGCTTACCACTCGCGATCAACGAGCGCGATGCGAAAGAGCGACGCACAACAAGGTCGTCGAGGTGCGCGAGTGCGTGAGCGCGATCAGCCGGGTTACCGCACCACCACGTCGGAACACTCGCGATCTTCAGGTCTTCGCCCAGCACCTGACGCGAGAGGCTCGGCAGGAAACTCATGATCGCTTCGTTCTCAACCACGCCGCTTCCGATGGAATTCGCGATGACGACTTCGTTCTGCCGCGCAGCCTGCAGCAGCCCCGCGACACCGACACTGGAATCGACACGCAACTCGAGCGGATCGCACTGGTGCGACTCGACACGGCGCAGTATCAACTCGACGGGTTTCAATCCTTCGAGCGTCTTCAGGTAGACGCGCCCGGCCCGAACCGTTAGATCCGCGCCTTCGACCACGGGATAACCGAGGTAACGACCCAGGAACGCATGTTCGAAGTAACTGCGGCCCGGACCCGGTGACAGCACTACTGCCAGATGATCGTCGCGACCACCCAGGTGCAGCAGCTGCTCGCTGAATCCACCAAAGAACGATGCAAGCCTGTGCACGTTGCACGCCTCGAACATGTCCGGCAGGCAACGTGACGTGATGATGCGGTTCTCGAGGGCGTAACCGGCTCCCGCCGGAGACTGTGTGCGATTGCTCAACACCGACCATTGCCCGTCGGGAGATCGGCCCAGGTCGAATGCCAACAGATGCAAGAAGGTGTCATCGCGAGCGGCTACGCCGTGACACGGCAACAGGAACTCGGGATTTCCAAACACCAGTGCCGGTGGAATCGAACGCGACTTCAAAAGCTGCTGCGGTCCATACACATCCGCGACGATCATGTTCAACAATCGCGCGCGCTGAACGAGACCGACTTCGAGGGCGCGCCATTCCGCCGGGGCCATGATCAGCGGCAGCATGTCGAGGCGCCATTGCCGTGCGGCATCGCCTTCTGTGCCGTGTGCAATGTAGGTAATGTCGTTTTCGTGCAGCATCCGCGCGGCGGTTTCTGCCGCATGCAGGCGACCTTCGCCGCCCATCGCGTTGAGACCGTCGATGAACTGGCGCCAGTGCGGGCGCAACGTTCCATCACGCGTCATCATCTCGTCGTAGACGTCCGATGGCGGACGATAGCCCGACACCATCGGATCAACGCCTCGATCATCGGCTGCGTCGATCAAATTAGCTCCACCGCAAGTCGAGCGTGTGCGGGAATTCGGGGCGCACGATCGAACGCGGTTCCGGACATGGACCGGCGGTGTGCCCGAACGCGAAGAAGCGCGAGAGACGGCGACTTTCCGCCTCGTTGCCGTTCACGGGGAAATGCTCAAAGTTCCGCCCCCCAGGATGCGCGACGTGATACGTGCAACCAGCCACCGCGCGTTGCGTCCAGCGATCGTACACATCGAAAATCAGTGGCGCATCGATACCGATCGTAGGGTGCAGGCTCGCTGCCGGCTGCCAGGCTCGGAAGCGTACACCGCCCACATATTCGCCGTTGACGCCGGTTGCTCGCATGGGCACGGCACAACCATTGCACGCGATGACGAATCGTTCTGAAGTGTAGCCGGTCACTTTCACCTGCAGTCGTTCCAGCGAGGAGTCAACGTATCTCACGGTGCCGCCCGGCGCGCCCTCCTCGCCCATCACATGCCAAGGCTCCAACGCCTGGCGCAACTCGAGCGTCATGTCGCCGTAGCGGATTTCCCCGTAGCGTGGGAAGCGGAATTCGAAATGCGGTGCAAACCAGTCGAGTTCCAAGGGATATCCCGCCTGATTCATGTCGCGGATCAACTCGGCAAGGTCGTGCCAGACAAAATTCGGCAGCATGAAGCGATCGTGCAGCAGCGTTCCCCAGCGAACGAGATCGCGTTCATACGGGGCCTTCCAGAAGCGCGCCACCAACGCCAGCAGCAGTTGCTGCTGTGCAAGGCTCATCTGCGCATGCGGTGGCATCTCGAACGCGCGAAACTCAACCAGACCGAGCCGCCCTGTTGGCCCGTCAGGCGAATACAGCTTGTCGATGCAGATTTCCGATCGGTGTGTATTGCCGGTGACGTCGATCAACAGATTGCGAAAGATCCGATCGACGAGCCATGGCGGGGGTGTGCCACGACTCCGATTCGGTATTTCGTTGAATGCGAGTTCCAGTTCGTGGAGGCCGTCGTGCCGAGCTTCGTCGACTCGCGGTGCCTGGCTCGTCGGGCCAATGAACATCCCTGAGAACAGGTAAGACAGCGCCGGATGGTGCTGCCAGTACGTGATCAGACTGCGGAGTAGATCGGGACGGCGCAGGAACGGACTGTCGGCAGCGGTCGGGCCACCGAGCACCACGTGGTTGCCGCCGCCGGTACCGGTGTGGCGTCCGTCGAGCATGAATTTCTCAGTGCCAAGACGTGTAAGACGCGCTTCCTCATAGATGGCGTTCGTCGTCGCCACCATCTCGTCCCAGCCATGCGAGGGATGGATGTTGACCTCGATGACACCAGGATCCGGCGTCACCTTGATCACGTTCAGTCTCGGATCCGAAGGCGGCCCGTAACCTTCCAGGTGCACGGGCGTCATCAACTCCGCCGCAGTGTCCTCCACCGCCGCCACCAGGTCGAGATAGTCCTCTACGGTTTCGACCGGCGGCATGAACACGTTCAAACGACCACCACGCGGTTCGACGACGAGCGCAGTACGCACCGGAACCGCCCCTTCGAGGTCTCGTTGGTTTGCGATGGTCCGTGCCCGCTCGCGATCGTGGTCGCGCGTCCAACCGCCCGCGAGAAACGGCTGACGATGTGGATCGGGCGCCGCCAGTTCCTCCCGCGGCTCGAACGGATCCAGCGGGATGATGCGCGGATACCGAGTCGGCGGAAGATGCGGCAACGACGGCAGCGGTAGCCGATAGCCAACCGGCGACTCTCCCGGCAACAGCAACAACCGCTTCGCTCGCGTGGACCAGGATTCGGTCAGCCAGCGCCTTCGCTCGTGCGCTGCCTGCCAGCGCTGTACCGGCAGCACGAATCCCACCGGCGTACCGAGACCGCGTTCGAACACCCGCGCGAGCCGCTCGCGTGCCATCGGATCGTCGAGCTTGTTGTCTAGCGGGTCGAGATTCTCTGGCAGACGGCGTTCTTGCGACGTGAAGTACCAGGGGTCTTCATACGCCGCGACCGGTGCCTGCACCGGAAGGTCGAGCCGCCGCGCAATGCCTTCTATGAACGCGCGCGCCTGCGCGGTCGTTGGCGCGTAGTCGACCGCCTCGTCCGCAACGTATGCCTGGTCGCGCCACAACGGTTTGCCATCACCGCGCCAGTACAGCGCAAACGCCCAGCGCGGCAGCTGCTCGCCCGGATACCACTTGCCTTGGCCGAAATGTAGCAGTCCTTCCGGTGCAAAGCGTTCCCGTAGGCGTTCTATCAGCTGCGCCGCCAATACACGCTTCGTCGGACCGGTGGCTGTCGTATTCCACTCTTCACCGTCGGGGTGATCGATGGATATGAACGTAGGTTCTCCGCCGATCGTGAGGCGCACATCCTCAGCCTTTAGTTCGGCATCGAGGCGGTGACCAAGCGCATCGATGCGCTGCCATTGTTCAGCCGTGTACGGCTTGGTCACTCGTGCGGTCTCGACGATTCGTTGCACCGACATATCGAAGTCGAACTCGATCTCGCAGGGCTCGAGCAATCCGGAGATCGGTGCCGCAGACGGCGCTTGTGGGGCGCACGCGAGGGGGATGTGGCCCTCGCCCGTGAGCAAACCGGATGTCGGGTCGAGACCAACCCACCCGGCACCTGGTAAATACACCTCGGCCCAGGCGTGCAGATCGGTGAAGTCATGTGTAGTACCTGACGGACCGTCCAACGACTTCACATCAGCGGTGAGCTGAATCAGATAGCCGCTGACAAACCGCGACGCGAGCCCGAGGTGGCGGAGAATCTGCACTAACAGCCAACTCGAGTCGCGGCACGAGCCGCGCTTCAGCGTCAGCGTTTCCTGAGGCGTCTGAATGCCCGGTTCCATCCGTACGACATACTCGATCTCTCCCGCAAGACGCTGGTTGAGCTCTACGAGGAAATCGGCGGTGGGCTGCGCCGTCGGCTTCGGGAACGCGTCCAACCATGCACGCAAGGCCGGCTCGACCGGTGCCGCATCGAGAAACGGCTCGAGCTCCCGCTTCAGTTGTGGTTCGTATTCGAACGGGTATTTCTCGGCATCCGGTTCGAGAAAGAAGTCGAACGGGTTGTACACGGCCATGTCGGCAACCAGATCGACCTTCACTTCGAACGACTCGATCGGCTCCGGGAACACCACGCGGGCAAGGAAGTTGCCGTACGGGTCTTGTTGCCAGTTCAGGAAATGTCCCCGTGGCTCCACCGACAACGAGTAGCTCAGGATGTTCGTGCGGCTGTGCGCGGCGGGCCGCAATCGGATGGTCTGCGGTCCGAGCTGAACGGGGCGGTCGTACTGGTAGCGCGTCTCATGCGTCAGCGCCACGTGAATGGTCATGAAACGTTCCTGAACCGGGGATGACAGGGGACTCTATGGGCCGACATCGACAATAGCAACCAAACGCCGCTCCCTACGAAAGCGAGTTGTATCCCGCCGCGATTTCGCGCCAATAGTGACACGCCACCGCACCATTCGAGGGCGCGCGTGCGCCCGCGCCAACGTCGTCGGCGACGGCTTCGAGTATCGGTGTGCGTGTCGCGCAATCCGGACGTGCGTGCGCGCAGCGCGGATGAAAACGACAACCGGCCGGTGGCGTGATGGGCGACGGCACGTCGCCCTGCAGTACGATGCGCGAGGCCCGGCGCGCGTCGCGATTCACCGGATCGGCGATCGGAATCGCGGACAACAGCGCGCGCGTATAAGGATGCCGAGGTCGCTCATAGATCTGTCGTGCGCCCGCCCGCTCGACGATCTGGCCGAGATACATCACCGCGACCTCGTCCGACATGTGCTTTACCACCGCCAGGTCGTGCGCGATGAAGATCAACGCCAGGTTCATTTCCGCCTGAAGCGTTAGTAGCAGATTCAGAACCTGCGACTGAATCGATACGTCGAGCGCGGAGACGGCCTCGTCGCAGACAATCAGCTTCGGACGCAGTGCAATGGCTCGGGCGATGCCGATGCGTTGTCTCTGCCCTCCCGAGAACTCGTGCGGATAACGCTGTGCTGCGTCACTCGGGAGCCCGACCCTATCGAGCAGCTCCGCCACCCAACGACGGCGTTCCGCCGCGGTGCCGAGTCGATGCACGATGAAAGGTTCCTCGAGAATACGACCTACCGAATGGCGCGCGTTCAGCGATTCGAACGGATCCTGGAACACGATCTGAATCTCGCGGCGCAACGCTCGCAACTGCGTCCCCGCCAGGTGCGTGATGTCTGTACCTTCGAAGAAGATCGAACCCGCCGACGGTTCCAACAGTCGCAGCAGAGTCTTGCCCACAGTGCTCTTACCGCAACCCGACTCGCCAACCAGCCCCAGGGCCTCGCCCGCGCGCAGGTCGAAACTGATG
>CAZLDA010000159.1:0-1501 GCA_964557875.1 uncultured Pseudomonadales bacterium
GCCGTATCCACCACCGACGCAACCTGCTCCTCAGCCTGTTCCACAAACGCCTGCACCGGTTCAGCCTCCGCAACCGCAGCCGAAGCCGCAATCGACCGTGACGCTTGCGTTGCAGGACGAAGCGCAACGCGCCGCGACCGCAGGCGATCTACCGAAAGCGATTCAGATTCTCGAGCGCGCGATCCGCATTCAGCCCGACAGCCCAACGCTCTGGATCGAACTGGCGCGTTGCCATCTGAAGGAAGGCAATACGGCGCAAGCCGAACAGTTCGCGCGCAAGGCATTGCTGTTCACCGGCAACCGCTACGACCTCGAACAGCAGGCGTGGGTGGTGATTGCCGACGCGCGGGCGGAGAAGCACTGAGTCTGTTCGCGCGACTGACACGGGTTGTCAGAGCGGGCTGTCAGCGCATCCGCTTAGGAGTAAGTTAGCCCGCTGGACAATCCAACCGTTGGGCAGACCCTATGGCCCGAACGCCCCTCTCGCTTGTGCCGCCGACGCTGTTCCTCGCGTTGCTGCTCGGCACCGGCATGTGGGCGTGGTCCGCCGGCATGGACGGGCCTTATCTCTTCGACGACTTCACCACGCCGCTCAACGATCCTGCGAGCCAGTCGCTGGCGGCCTGGCAGCAGCATCTTCCGGTTACGCTGCGACCGCTGACGAAGCTCACCTACGCGGTCGAGGCAGATGCCGGTATTGCATCCGATCCTGCACCGCGACGCGCCGTCTCATTGCTGCTGCTCGGCGCGTCCGCCGCACTGTTCTACACGCTGCTCGCCCGTCTCGTTCCCGAGGCCAGCGCGTACGGAGCCGCGCTGATCGCGGCGCTGTGGTTCCTTCACCCCGTGCACGCCGATGCGGTGCTGCTGCTGAGCGGCCGCTCGGCGATCGTTGCCGTCGTGTTTCTGTTCGCCGCACTGCTGGCCATGGAACGCCAGCACACATGGGCCGCCGCCGCACTGTTCGCGCTCGCCTGTCTTTCACGCGAAACCGCGCTCGCCGGCCTGCTGCCGCTCGTGGTGTTGGCGTCGAGTCGGCCGCGCACCTCGGCCGCGCGTGCCGCCCGGGACGTGGCGCCGTCGCTGCTCGTTGCAGTTCTGGCGTGCCTCTGGATGTTCACGACGCAGCGTTACATGCACCTGGCGGAGTACTCGCTGCTCGGCCGCCCGTTCTGGAGCAGCTTCATCGCGCAGATGAGCGCCGTGCCGGTAGGACTCGGCCTGCTGCTGCGCCCCGCTGAACTCTCGATCGACTACGGTGTGCCGCTGTCCACGCGGTTCGATGCACCGCTGTTTCTGTTCGGCCTGCTGCTGTGCATCTCCGCCGCGGCCGGCATCGCGGCGGCACTGACGCGTTCGCGTGCGGTTGCCGTCGGTCTCGCGTTGTGGCTGGCGGCGCTGCTTCCCACGCAATCGTTCATACCAAAGCTGGATGCGCTGACGAACCGGCCGTTGAGCCTCGCGTTGGTCGGCGTGCTGCTAGCGACAGCGCCGTTGTTGG
>CAZLDA010000159.1:1511-7884 GCA_964557875.1 uncultured Pseudomonadales bacterium
TGCGCGCCTCATTGATTCCGTCAGCAGCACTGGCGTTCGGGATCGTTTTGTTCGCAGCAACCGCTGTCGCAACAGCCCGTCGCGCCGAACTGTTCCGTTCCGAGCTCGCGTTGTGGCAAGACGCGGCGATGAAATCGTCCACCAACATCCGCCCTCATCTGCAATACGCGACACTGCTGAAGCGCGCGGGTCGAGAACGCGACGCGTGGAGCGTGGTGAGCGCCGCGCAGCGGATCGATCCGTTGAACTCACAAGCCGCAATGATGGCCCGCGTTTTCCGCCCAGGAGACCTGACGAAATGAAACGTTCGATTCTGCTCACCGTATCGATGTTGTTGTTCGCACCATCGCTCGGCGCGGCGTCATGGCAATGTGTTCCAACACAGGGCTGTCCGAAGGATCAGAAGCCGCCAGCGTGTTGCGAGCCACCGCCATGCCAGTTCTACTTCCAAATGAAGCTCACTCGCGCGATACGGCACGGGTTCTCGCTGGAAGTTCAACGCTTGGCCGTGGCGCGCGCGAAAGTCGACGACGAACGCGGCCACACACTGTACGAAAAGAACTTTGACAAAGACCTCGAAAAGCAGGCGCGGCGATTCGCGAAATGTGGTCCGGCTAAGGCAAATGACAGGAAGCATGGCCCGGCGCCGATACTCACAGCCAGTCCGGACCAGGCGTGTCGGATCACCGTTTACGAAAGCTCAACCGAGGTGAGCCTCGATGAGGTGAAGGCGAAAAGCAGAACCTGCAGCGAGATCATCGACGCCGAGTACGCCGAAGCAAGGCAGGAGCAGATCAACTGTCAGGCGAACGCGGCCAGGGACACGCTTCCGCTCGAGACACGCAGAATGCAGGACCGGATGCAGGTCCAGGCGAAGCTCGATCTGCTGGAGCGCAGCCTGCTGGGCTACTGGTCCGCATGCACCATCACCCCGGACGCCGCGATGGCGCGCCTGGTCTCGAAGGCCGGTCTCCAGGCGCTCAAGAAGGAGCAGGCGGAAAGAAGGGCCGCCTATCGCGCCAACGCAGGGCAATAGCGATGCATCCAAGAAATGTCATTGCGGTCGCGCTCTTTCTTGCTGTTGTCGGTCTGATCGGTTGCTCAAAGAAGGAACCGGAGCCGGCCAGCGCAACGCGATCAACACCTGCTGCCGATTCGGCGCAGCCCGCCGGTGAAGAAGCCGGCGACGACACGGGTGAAGAACTGGGAACAGGCGATGCGCTAGATCTCGCCGCAGAGTACGAGAAGCAATGCGCGGGCAAACCGAGCGGATCGCGTGACTGCGCCATCCTGCGCAGCCTGCTCGTCGTCGAAGTTACGTTTGCGCTGGAAGAGATCGAACGCGCCCGCGATCAGCGCGGCACTGAGGAAGCGTTGGCAGCGCTCGATCTGACGCGCGAGCCGGAAATACTCATCGCCGCTTGCCGTGTGCTCGGTCAGTTTCCCAATACGCCCGGCATCGCGGAGAAGGCGCTACCTCTGGTCCTGACTAACCCCTATATCGGGGTTCAACAAGCCGCCGCGCATCTGCTCAGCCTCAACTCGGATGAGAACGTCGCCGACGTCGGGCGACTGTGGAGCCAGAACCACACGCAACTCCCCGTGCAAGACGAGTTTCAGGAGTATCCGGACTTTCCGCGCCACTATGCCGCCATGAACTTTCCCGACTATCCCGGCGCGGAGTGGTTTTCCCCTGGCGACTCACACCAGTCCGTGGGCTGGACCACGCCGGACGACGCGGCAACTGTGGCTGCGTGGCTCGGCAAGGCGACGAAGAGCGAGCCGCTAACGGCGCAACAGTGGTTCGAACGGCAGGTGGCGCAGCTGACTCAGGCGTACAAGGCGATGGACCAGACCAAGCTCGATCGCATCACGAAGCTCACCGAGCAGTACATGAAGACGCAGGATCCGGCGCTGATCGAACAGGTCGAGAAGTTGCAGAAGGAAATGTCCGCGCCCATGGAAGCGGCGCAGAAGGTGAGCGAGGCGTCGATGGACAACGTCGCCAGGCCAGGCATGTCGAGTCCGAACGAGGACATCCGCTACTTCATCGCGGAGGAGAAAGCCGGGCACGTCGCACGAGCGATTCTCGTGTATCGGCTCCCGGCGCTCGATCGGACAGTAGTACAGACGTCGTGGAACCTCGGCGATTATCCAAGCGCGTGGCCACAGGACGACACCTCACTATGACCGCAGGCGCGTCGCACGGGTGGACACGGCGCGAGACGCTCGGCGGCACTGCCGCAGCCGCCGCGGCACTCATCACTAACGCACGTGCTAAGGCGAGCGAGATGACCCAACTGAATGATCTCACCGCGATGCAAGCCGTTGCCGCGATGCGGCGCGGGGACATTTCGGCAGAAACGTATGCGGGCGCGTTGCTGGCGCGCGCCGAGCAATGCAAGGAGCTGAACGCGTTCATCAGTCTGGATCCAGATCGCGTATTGGAAGCGGCGCGCAACGCAGACCGCTCGCGCAACGCGGGCGCCGGGCTGGGTGCCCTCCACGGTCTACCGATTCCGGTGAAAGACAGCGTGAACACCAAGGATCTGCCGACCAGCGGCGGCACAATCGCGCTGCGCAACTTCCGTCCGAGCGCGGACGCCCCTGTCGTTGCGACACTGCGCAACGCAGGCGCGATCGTCATGGGCAAGACCAACATCCACGAGCTGTCGTTCGGCTGGACCAGCAACAACCTCGCATTCGGTGCAGTACACAATCCGTACGACCTCGCGCGCATCCCGGGCGGCAGTACCGGCGGCACCGCGGCTGCAGTCGCCGCGCGCATCGCACCGCTCGGCGTAGCCGAAGACACGGAAGGATCGATCAGAGTGCCGGCGGCCTTGTGCGGCATCGCCGGATTCCGGCCGACCACGGGACGATACGCAACGACCGCGGTGGTGCCGATCTCGGCGCTTTTCGATCAGATTGGTCCGCACGCGCGCAGCGTCGCCGATCTGGTGCTGTTCGATACGGTGGTCGCCGGCGCGGTGGAACCGCTTCAGGAAGCGTCGTTGCGCGACGTGCGCTTCGGCATCGATCGCAGCTTCTTCGAAGGGCTCGATCCCGAAGTGGAACAGATCACCGCGGCTGCGCTGAAGAAGCGCGAAGCAGCCGGTGCTGTACTCGTTGAGATGCCGGTGCCGGAACTGTCGCGCCTGATCGGTCTCACAACGGCACAAGTACAACTGCACGACGTCGCGCCCTCACTGATCCGTTATCTGGCGCAATACGATACGAACGTCACCCTCGAACAGCTGCTTGCTGCGGCAAGCTCGGACATCAGGCAACAGTTCCAGAGTTTCGTGCCGGAGGGTTCGCCGATACACATCAGCGAAGCCGCGTACGCAGCCGCACGCGATGTACATTTGCCGGAGCTGCGGGCCGTCTTTCAGCGCTGGTTTGCCGACACAGGTGCGGCGGCAATGGTTTTCCCGACGACCCGCATTGCGGCAACGCCGATCGGGCAAGACCCGGTCGAGATCGCCGGCAAGCAGGTGCCCTTCGCCGATGCCATTTCGCGGAACATCGCTTGCGGTAGCACCGCAGGCCTCCCCGGTCTCGTGTTGCCTACTGGACTCACCCGCAACGGCCTTCCGGTGAGCATCGAATTCGATGGACCTTCGGGGAGCGATCGCAAGCTGCTGGCGTTGGGTCTCGCTATCGAGCAGGTGCTGGGAAAGTTGCCGCCGCCTGGCTTAGCGTAGATTTCAGTTCGAAACACGTAGTCGAGCGTACCCAGCCTGTTCGCGCGCGCCTTACCAGAGTTGTCAGCGTGTCGCGTTAACGATATAAACCTTGAAACCCCACAGGATGACGCCAGTCGCTCATGGTTACGCTAAAGCGGATCAAGAACATCCTTCGATACGGAATCGGCCCATCGGCGCTCGCGCGCAAACGCGCCGTAAAGGCGGACCGCCGCCAGGAGACGTTCGAATCGGGCACGTTGTGGCAGCAGGGCGATGGTCACCTGACTCACCGCCGGTATTCGTCGTATCAGGATTATCTCGATCACCAGGCCGCCAAGTTGGATGAGGTGAGCGACCGTCTCGAAGAAACGGCCGCAGAAGATCTTGCGGAGTTTCGCCGGCGCTTCGAGAGTTGCGCGGAGCTTCCCGCGCGTGCGCGGGTGTTGTGTCTCGGCGCGCGGCGCGGCACCGAAGTAGAAGCGTTTTTGGGTCTCGGCCACTTTGCTGTCGGAATTGATCTGAACCCCGGCCCGGGCAATCGCTACGTGCTGTCGGGCGACTTTCACAAGCTCGTATTTCCGACGGCGTCTGTCGATGTCGTCTACACGAACGTCTTCGATCACGTCTTCGACCTCGAACAAATGCTGAGAGAAATCACGCGCGTACTGACGCCGGACGGAATCCTCATCGCCGATATCCTGCCCGGTTACGAGGAGGGCTTTACGCCGGGACGGTTTGAGGCAACCCACTGGCCGCGCCTCGACGTGCTGATCGAGCAGATCACGACACTGTCGGCATTACGCCGTGAGAGCACGCGGGATCTGGGTAAGCATCGAAGAGACCAGTGGATTCAGGTGGTTTTTCGCAACAACCGCGATCGATGATCGCCACGCGTGTGCGTTTCGACGTTACTGCGACGCGCGAAGTGCGCCGAAGGCGAGTGGAGTAACAACTGATGTCTCCGCCTGAACCAAAGTCGCTCGCGCTCGCCGGCTTCGCCTCACCTGCATTCGCCATCGCAGCACTGGGTCTACCGCTATCCGCGATATTGCCGCCGCTCTACGCGGAGCTTGGGCTGAGTCTCACCGCTGTCGGCACTGTATTCATGCTGATGCGTTTTTTCGATGGGCTCACGGATCCGGTCTTCGGCGTACTCGGAGACCGCATTCACACGCGTTGGGGACGCCGGAGACCGGCCATCGTGGCGGCCGTTCCCTTCCTGATGATCGGCGTATACCTCGCGTTCTTTCCATCGAGCCCCGTCTCGCAAACCAAGTTGATCGTCTCGCTGCTGATTCTCTACATCGGATGGACCGTGTTCACGATCGCGCACGTCGCCTGGGCCAGCGAACTCACCTCGAGTTACGACGGTCGCTCACGAGTAATGAGCTACCTGCAGTATTTCGGTTTGACCGGCTCAGTCGTTGTATTGCTCATTCCGGTTGCAGTCGGCATCTGGATACCGAACGCAACGATGGCTGACCGCGCTGAGATGATGGGTCTGCTCATACTGATTGCGCTGCCCGTAGTGACGACAATAGCGCTGCTTTCCGCGCCCGAGAAACCTCGCTCGAATGACAATCATCCGCCCTGGCAAGACGGGTGGAAGATCTTCAAACGAAGCGCGGCACTGCGAAGGTTGCTGCTTGCCGACCTTCTAACGGGTCTGCAGGGTGGCATCAACGGCGCTGTTCACTTCTTCTTCGTCATCCATGTGCTTCTGTTGCCGACGAGCGCGGCGCTGTTTCTCATCGCGATTTTTCTGACGGGCGTCCTTTGCGTTCCAGTATTCGTCAAGGCGAGCTATCGCTTCAGCAAACACCGCGCGCTTTGTTTCGGCGCGATTCAGTCGTCGTTCGCAACGGCACTGCTGTTCGTTCTGCCGCCCAATTCGTTCTGGCTCACATTGCTGCTGTACATCTTCATCGGTATCAACTTCGGCGCGAGTGCGTTCCTGATGCGGGCGATGATGGCGGACATCGTGGATGAGGATCACGTGTTTACGGGCGTGGAACGAAGCGCACTCTTCTATTCGATCCTGACGTTGACGCCTAAGCTGGGCGCCGCGCTCGCCGTTGGATTCGTGTATCCCTTGTTGCAATGGGTTGGGTTCAACCCAAGCGGCACGAATTCTCCGGAGACGCTCGAAGGCGTGCGTGTAGTTGTGGCGCTGACGCCTACGCTCGTCACGGCAATCGTGGCCCTCATCATGTGGACGTACCCTTTGGATCGGGCGGCGCAACAGTCGATTCGCGAGAACCTCGATGCGGTGTCGCGCTGATAACCCGTCGTTACGAGGCGCTCCACGCGTACAGCAACGTTTCCTTGTCGCGGTTGCGCGGATTACGAAAGCGTTGTTCGAGCGTGAAGCCCAACCGCTGTGCGACGCGCACCGATCCGAAGTTGTCCGCCGCCATGTTCGCAACGATGCGCTGCTGGCCTTCGCGGCGGCCGTACTCGAAGCAGGCGAGCGCTGCTTCGAAGCCATAGCCGCTGCGCCAGAATGACTTGTCGATGATGTAACCGAGATCGTTCTCGGTGCGGTCGAGTATCTGCGCACGCACGATGCCGGCGTCACCGATGTACGTGCCGTCCACCAGTTCGACCGCCATTCGGCCGAGGCCCGGAGTTGCATAGGCATCCAACGCGCGCTGATGCCAGGCGCGGGCCTGTTCGGCCGTGAG
>CAZLDA010000160.1:0-7860 GCA_964557875.1 uncultured Pseudomonadales bacterium
GCGCCGCCGTAGCCGACGATCTTCACGGGATAATCGTCGCACGGGAACTCGATTCGCGGTGGACCTTCGGACGAACGCTCGGTCAACTCACCAGCTCCCGGAAGAACAGATAGATGCTGTGCCACAGCCGTTTGAACCAGCCGGCTTCCGCAACGGCTGTTTGCGCCGTAAGGGGTGCCTGTACTACCGGTTTGTCGTCGAGCGTTACGCGCAGTTCACCAAACGGCGCGCCGACATCGAAGGGCGCTTTCACTACACGGGCCACATCGGTTTCCGCCTTCAGATCCGCATAGCGGCCACGCGGAATCGTAACGTAAACCGGTGCCGAAACGCCCAACTGCACTTCGTTCTCCTGGCCGTACCAGACTTCTGCAGTGCGCAGCATCACGCCGGGCTCGTACAGCTTGTGCGTTTCGAAGAAGCGATACCCGTACGACAGCAGTTTCTGACTTTCGCGCATCCGCGCTTCGTCGCTGTCCGTTCCCATCACAACCGAAATCAGCCGCTGACCATCGCGCATCGCGCTCGCGATGAGGCAGTAGCCCGCTTCGGAGGTGTGGCCGGTCTTTACGCCGTCCACGGTTCGGTCGCGCCATAACAAGCGGTTGCGGTTCGCCTGTTCGATGTTGTTGTAGCGGAACGACTTCTCCGAGTAGATCGCATAATGGGCTGGATGGTCACGAATCAGCGCGCGTGCGAGCGTCGAAAGGTCACGCACCGTGCTGTAGTGCTCCGGGTCGGGCAACCCGTCCGAGTTCATGAAGTGCGTGTTGAACATGCCGAGCGTTTTCGCTTCCTGATTCATCAGGTTTACGAACGCGTCTTCGCTACCGCCAACATACTCGGCCACCGCTACTGTGGCGTCATTGCCGGACTGAATGATCACGCCGCGCAGCAGATCCTCCAGTTTCACTGTCGTGCCTTCGCGGATGAACATTGCCGACTGCTTCTCTTCGGGTGCTGCATGCTTCCACGCATTCACGCTGATCGGCACGTCGTCGGTGAGGTGGATGCGGCCCGATTCGATTTCGCGCGCGGCGATGTAGCTGGTCATGATCTTCGTCAGGCTCGCCGGCGGCACGCGCTGATCGACGTTCTTCTCGGCAAGTACGTCGCCCGTGTCGAAATCGATGAGGATGTATGCGGTTGCATTGATCTCCGGCGGCGGCGGGGGCGCAGCAGGAGCGGGCGCGGAGTCGGCGGCGAGCGCGAGCAATGGCCAAAGGGCAAGCGCGACGGTGATCCGTAGTCTGGGGGTCATAATTCTCGTTGGGTCAGATCAATAGGAGAGGAAAGCGGCGGCGATTGTACGTCATTCCCTGACGATGAGCGGCTTGGGGTGCGACGCGTTGACGATCAGCGCTTGCAAGCGCGTGGCTTCGCTCATCTGCGCAACCGGACCGATTCGAACGCGGTAGTAGCCGTTGCTCGGCATCCGTTGCACGTACACGCCGCTCCCCACCAGTTCGGTCAGGTCGCCACGCAAACGCTCTGCACCGGCCGGGTCTTTGAACGCACCCGCCTGCAGAAATATCCGGCTGGGATCGGGCACGCCCGGCTCACTCGGCACCGAAGCGAGCGCTGTCGACGCAACCGAAGGTCGCGGTAGAGCAGGCGTCGTTACAGGTACTTCGCTCGACCCGGCGATGTTGCTCGGCAGCTGATCGGTGCCGTCGACCAGTTCGACCATCACGCGTGCAGTGCCCTGATTGGCGAAGCCCAGCTTCACCGCCGCCGCGTAGGACAAATCGATCATCCGTTGACTGTGGAACGGACCACGATCGTTGACGCGAACGATGGCAGTGCGGCGGTTGTCGAGATTGGTCACACGCACGTATGAAGGAATCGGCAGGCTGCGATGCGCGGCCGTGAGCTCGTACATGTCGTACAACTCACCGCTCGAGGTGCGCCGGCCATGAAACTTCGTGCCATACCACGACGCCTTGCCGTATTCCTTGTAGTTATCCGGGCTGGGCAGCACGTAGTAGGTCTTGCCGAGCACCTCGTACGGGCTCTTGTTGCCGTATTTACTCCGCGGCTCAGCACGCGGAATCGGATCAGGCAGGTTGCTCAGATCTGGCGTAGGACCGGTCGGGCCACTGTCACCCGACGGCGCTGGCGTCGAAGGGGCGGTGGTCGAACATGCCGCGACGACGATCAGCGGACACAGCAGCGCCAGCCGGACTGCGCGTCCGACTCTCATTGATTCACCGGACCTGTCGCCGGCTCAGCCAGCGCTACTTCGGTTGCGCGGCCCGCGATGGCTTGTCCGAGTTGATGAACGGCGAGCGCGTACATGCTGCTGTGGTTGTACCGGGTGATCACGTAGAAGTTGTGCAAGCCTACCCAATACTCGAGCCCTTCGCTGCCATCCATTCGATACAGCCCGGCCTCTGCTGCGTCAGGAACGCCGTTCACCGTCACCCCGAGCGCGCGCAGTTGGCCCACGGTGTAGAGCAGATTGAGGCTCTCGTTCGACACGGCGTCCGCCTGCGGCGTCGTTACCGATGCCGATTCGACCACGCGACCGTCGGCGGTCCAACCGTGCTTGCGGAAATAGTTCGCAACACTGCCGATGGCGTCTTTCGGGTTCGTCCAGATGTTGCGTTTGCCGTCGCCGTCGAAATCGACCGCGTAGTTGCGAAAGCTGGACGGAATGAACTGGCCATAACCCATCGCGCCCGCGTACGAGCCCGTCAGGGAACGCGGGTCCATGCCTTCTTCGCGTGCAAGCAACAGAAATTCAGTGAGTTCGCCGCGGAAGAAGTCGCCGCGCGGCGGATAATCGAACGCGAGCGTGCTCAGCGCATCGAGCACACGATAACTGCCGGCGTTACGGCCGTAGCGGGTTTCCACGCCGATGATCGCAACGATGATCTCCGGTGGTACCGAATACTCCTGCTCGGCCTTTGCCAACGTAGCGGCGTTTGCCCGCCAGAATTCCACGCCTTCCGCAATCCGCGACTCAGTCAGAAAAATCTCGCGGTAGTCGGACCACGGCTTCGTCTTTTCTGCCGGGCGAGCAATCGCGTCGAGGATGTTCTGCTTACGCTCGGCTTCGCCGAACAGCTTGGTCAGCTCTTCCCGGCTGAAGCCCTGCTGCTTCGAGAGCTGATTGATGTAGGCTTCGACGTCGGCCCGGCCGCTGAAATCGGACGCCGCGAGGCCGTACAGCGCATACAGCAGCGCGAAGGCTACGCCGACTCCTGCCGCCATCCGCATCTGTGCAACCTCCCTGTCAAAACAAACGGTCACCACCCACGATGGGTGTAGATCGACATCACGATTCCGAAGCCCGCGAGCAGCGTGATCGCCGACGTGCCCCCGTAACTCACGAGCGGCAACGGCACCCCAACCACCGGCAACAGCCCCGAGACCATCGCGATGTTAACAAATGCGTAGACGAAGAACGTCAGCGTCAATCCGCCCGCTGTCAGACGCCCGAACGTCTGCCGCGCCTGTGTGGCGATCCATAAGCCGCGGGCGATGATCACGAGATACAGCAGCAACAGTGTGATCACGCCGACCAGCCCGAGTTCCTCGGCGACCACTGCAATGATGAAGTCGGTCTGCCCTTCAGGCAGGAAATCGAGGTGCGATTGCGTGCCTTCGAAGAGACCTTTTCCGAACACGCCGCCAGACCCGATCGCCGTTGTCGACTGGATGATGTTCCAGCCGGCACCGAGCGGATCTCGCTCCGGATCGAACAGCGTAAGCACGCGATTTCGCTGGTAATCGCGCATCACGTACCAGAGCCCCGGCAGTGCGGCCGCACCGGCCACGATGGCAAGGCCGATCCAGCGCCACTGCAGTCCGGCGAGCACGATCACCGCAAGCCCGGCCGACGCAACCAGAATGCCGGTGCCGAGGTCGGGCTGGATCGCAATCAATGCAGCCGGCGCGCCGATGATCGCAAGCGCGACGCACAGATGACTGAACCTCGGCGGCAATGGTCGTTCGTTGAAGTACCACGCAACCATCAACGGCACCGCAATGCGCATGATTTCCGATGGCTGGAATCGCGGTAACCCCGGCACTTCGAGCCACCGCTGCGATCCCTTGACGATCACGCCGACGAATTCGACCGCAATCAGCAGCACCATCCCGACCGCATACAGCAACGGCGTCCAGCGCAGATAGACGCCGGGTTCGAACTGCGCCGCAACGACCATGATGGCGAGCGCGAGCAGTATCCGCGCCACCTGACCATCGAAGATCGCGATGTCTTTGCCCAACGCACTGAACAGCACCACGAGTCCGAATGCGATGACCGCCAGCAGCGCGGCGAGAAGCAGCGGATCGAGGTGCACGTTGTTCAGCCGCCGCGCGGTGAGGCTGCCGCCGCCGCCCGGTAACGACCGAACGAAGTCGCGACCGCTCATCTTGTAACGAGCGGTGTCGCGAGCGTCGGCAGCAGATACGCGTCGATGACCTTGCGCGCGACGGGTGATGCAAACGCGCTGCCGCCACCGCCGTTTTCGACCAGCACCGACACGGCGATCTCGGGCGCGTCTGCGGGTGCGAACGCGATGAACCACGCGTGTTTGCGCTGGAACTCGCCGAGTTCCTTCTCGTTGTACGTTTCGCCCTGCTTGATGCCGACCACTTGCGCCGTTCCAGACTTGCCGGCCATTCGATACGGCACGTCTTTGCCTATGTAGGGAAACGCCGTCCCGCTCTGCTGGTAACCGAGGTTGCCGCGATGGACGACCATTTCCATCGCATCGACAAGCCGTTCCCAGTCCGACGCGGATACGAGATTTGTGATGTCGGGCAGCGGCGGCGGCGGATCCCACTCGGTCAATGCCTGGTCGCTCGACAGCAGCAGACGCGGTCGATTCCAGTGTCCGCGCTCGGCGATCAGCGCGGCCACCGTCGCGAGTTGCAGCGGCGTCGCAAGCACGTCGCCCTGACCTACGCCCATGTTGACGGTATCGCCCGGATACCACGGTTCGCCCTTGGCACCGCGTTTCCACACAGGATCGGGCAGCCGTCCCGGCAACGCGTCGGCGACGTCTACCGCGGTGTTCCGGCCGTATCCGAATTTCGATGCACAGGAAACGAAATCGTTGATGTCGAGCTTCGACGCGAGATCAAAGAAGTACACGTTCGACGAACGGTAGATGGCGCGTTGCAGATCGACGATGCCCTGGCCGCCACTGTTGCCCTTCGTCCAGCTCCAGTCGCGATAGATGCGCGCCTGCCCCGGCAGCTTGAAGAAGCCGTGGTCCGAGATCGTGCGGTCCCAAGTGGTCGCGCCGAGAGACAACCCGCACAGCGCCACCATCGGTTTGAACGTGGAACCCGGCGCGTACTGACCGTTGATGGCACGGTTGAACAACGGCATCTGCCGGTCTTCGCTCAGTTCCTTGTAGCGCGCAGCGCTGATGCCGGTGACGAACAGATTCGGGTCATACCCCGGGTTGCTGACCATCGCGAGAATGCCGCCGGTGCGCGGGTCGATGGCAACGACTGCGCCGCGGCGTTCCCCGAGCGCATCGGTGGCCGCCTGCTGCAATCGCACGTCGAGTTGAAGCGTCAGGTTCTGTCCGGCGACAGGCGGTTGCACGTTGAGCACTTTCCGTACGCGTCCGCGCGCGTCGGTCTCCACCTGCTGATAGCCGACCTGGCCGTGCAAGGATCGCTCGTACACGCGCTCTACGCCGAGTTTGCCGATGAACTGCGTGGCGCTGTAGCTGACCGGGTCGAGTACCTTGAGATCGTCTTCGCTGATGCGGCGCACCGAGCCGATCGCATGGCCCAGCAGACTGCCGAGCGGGTAATGGCGCACGAGTTGCGCCTCCACCACAACCCCGGGCAAGCGGAAGCGATTCACCGCGAGCGCCGCGATCTCTTCCTCCGACAGCACCACTTTCAGAGGCACCGCCTCGAACGAACGGCGCCGTCGTTCGAAGCGCTTCTTGAATGCGTCGACGTCGCGGTCGTCGAACTCGACGAGCTTGTGCAGTTCCGCGAGCAAGGCGTTCAGGTCTGTAATCTGTTCGGCAATCAAACCCAGCGAGAACACCGGCTGATTGTCGGCCAGCAGCACGCCGTTGCGGTCGAAGATCAGGCCGCGCGGCGGTCCGATGGGCTGAACCTGAATACGGTTCTGATCCGCGCGCGAGCGGTACTTCTCGTAGTCCGCGACCTGAAGGTGAATCATCCGCGCGATCAGCACGAAGATCGCGAGCAGCGCGAGCAGGAACAGCGCGATCACGCGGCTGGTGAAGTCGCGCTGTTCGCGGTTCGGGTCCTTGATGTGGGCGGAAGCAACCATCTCATTCAAATCAGCTAGTTCAAGTCGGCTGGTTCGGGACCGCATTCACTCCCGGTGCCGTTCATTCCCGGTGCCCTTCATTCCCGGTGATAGGGGTGACCGGTCAGAAGCGTCCAGGCCCGGTAGATCTGTTCGGCAACCACGACACGCACCAATGCATGCGGCAGTGTAGCTGCAGACAGCGACCATGACCCAGCCGCACGTGCCATACAGCTGTCCGACAAGCCGTCCGCACCGCCGACCAGCAGCACCACGTCGCGTCCATCCTGCCGCCAGGCCGCGAGTTTCTGCGACAGCACGACACTACTCCAGGCACTGCCGCGTTCGTCCAACGCGATCACACAATCATCCCGGCTGATCCTCGCGAGCAGGCGTTCGCCCTCTTCGTCGATGCAGCGTTGCACGTCGCCCTGACGCCGCGCCGCGGGGACTTCCTCCAGAACCAGTGCATTGTCTTTGGGCAAACGGCGGGCGAACGTCGAGTAACCCTCTGCGACCCATTCGGGTACGCGGGTACCCACGCACAACAAACGGATCTTCACCCGACGACCGCGTTAAGTGGCGGTCACGCCGTCGATTCGGCGCGCGGCACTTCAGACCAGAGGCGTTCCAGGTCGTAGAAGTCGCGGGTTTCCTGCTTCATCACGTGTACGACCACATCGCCGAGATCCACGAGAACCCACTCCATGGTTTCGCGTCCTTCGACGCCGACCGATGGGATTCCGTTTTCATGCGACGACTCGAGCAGATTGTCGACGAGGGCTTTGACGTGTGTGCTGGAGGTACCGCTGGCGATGACCATGTAATCGGTCACGCTGGTAGCGCGCGAAACGTCGAGCGCCACGATTTCCTTTCCTTTGAGGTCTTCAAGCGCGCGTACCACGTGATCGCGCAACTTGTTCGGTGCCATCAGCTTGGGAGTACTGGGCTTGGGATTACTGCGGGCTGCTTTCATCAGGCGACTGATGTCATTGGCAGGAGTGTCCTCGGTACAGTTGGTGCTTCTTAATATAGGTTGAGACAGCCGACGGGAGCAATTGCTCAACGTTCTCGCCGCGCTGTAGGCGCATTCGGATGTCGGTGGAAGAGACGTTCAGCATCGACGACTCGATGAATGCGACACAGCCGGCCGGCTTCTGTTGCAGCCGTGTGACATCCGCGCGATGCGCCGAGGTGAATTCACGCATCGTCGTATCCAGTGCTGCGACGTTTCCCGGTCGTTGCAAAACGACGAGATGCGCAAGCGTCACGAGGTCGCGCCAGCAACGCCACGTTGGCAGTTCCGCATAAGCATCCGCGCCCAGCAACCAGACAAGCGGGACCTGTGCGCCGTACTCGGTGCGCGCTTCGTTCAGCGTTTCTACTGTATAGGTCGCGGTACCACGCCTGATGTCACGATCGTCGGCGCGCAGGCGCTCGGTTCCTTCGACCGCAAGCTGGAGCATCGCCCAGCGATGTTCGATCGCCGCGACGGGTTGCGCGCGGTGTTTCGGCCGAGCCGCGAGCACGAGATTTACGAACCTCAAATCGAGAAGAGCCGCGGCGGAAGTGGCCGCGTGCAGGTGACCGTTGTGGATGGG
>CAZLDA010000161.1:0-7859 GCA_964557875.1 uncultured Pseudomonadales bacterium
TTCGCGCGCCTTCTCACGATCACGAAGAACACCGGCACGAAGAAGATCGCCAGCATCACCCCGGTGAACATTCCTCCGACCACACCCGTGCCGATGTCGTTCTGGCTGGCAGCACCCGCTCCGGTCGCCACCACCAGCGGAAATACTCCGGCGATGAATGCGAACGACGTCATCAGGATCGGCCGCAATCGCAATCGCGATGCACGCAATGCCGCTTCCACCGCGCCCACCCCGCTGCGCAATTCGGCTTCCGCGAATTCCACGATCAAAATCGCGTTCTTCGCCGCGAGTCCCATGGTGGCGAGCAGGCCCACCTGGAAGTAGATGTCGTTGACGAGTCCGCGCAGCGTCGCTGCGAGCACGGCGCCTACGATGCCGAGCGGCACCACCAGCATCACGGCCACCGGCACCGCCCAACTTTCGTACAGTGCCGCGAGACACAGGAACACGACGAGCAGAGAGATGGCGTAAAGGGCGGGTGCTTGTGCGCCCGAGAGCCGTTCCTGATACGACGCGCCGGTCCACTCGAGACCGATTCCCTTCGGCAGTTCGGCGACGAGCCGTTCCATTTCGTCCATCGCGGTGCCGGAGCTGACGCCGGGCGCACCTTGCCCTTGAATGTTGAGCGAAGGCAACCCGTTGTAACGCTCGAGCCGCGCCGGGCCTTGCCGCCACTGCCAGCTCATGAACGAGGAGAACGGCGCCATCGTTCCGCTCGATGAGCGCACGTGCCAGCGTTCGAGATCTTCGGGCGCCGTTCGAAATGGCGCGTCGCCTTGCATGTACACACGTTTGACACGTCCGCGATCGATGAAGTCGTTGATGTACGAGCCGCCCCAGGCGGCCGACAGTGTCGCGTTGATGTCGGCGACGGAAATGCCAAGCGCGTTGGCCTTGGCTTGATCGACTTCGAGATGCAACTGCGGCGTATCTTCGAGCCCGTTCTGCCGCACTTGAGCGAGCAGCGGACTCTGGCGCGCGGCGCCGAGCAGTTGGTTGCGTGCGTTCATCAGCGCGTCGTGGCCTAGCGCGGCACGGTCTTGCAACTGCATCTCGAAGCCGGTCGAGTTGCCGAGTTCACGCACGGGAGAGGGCAGCAACGGGAAGACCTGCGCATCACGAATCTTCGAGAACGCCTTCATTGCACGCCCGACGATGGCCTGGGCGCTGTTCGCTTCGCCGGGCCGCTTGTCCCAGTCGGTGAGGTTCACGAATGCCTGGCCGGTGTTTTGACCCTGACCTGCGAAGCTGAAGCCGGCGACGATGAACACCGAGAAAACGTTGGCCTTCTCGTCCTCCAGGTAGAAGTGTTCCACCTGTTTTGCGACCTCGAGCGTGCGTGACTGCATCGCGCCCACCGGCAAGGTGATCGGCGTGAAGAGTCCGCCCTGGTCCTCGGCTGGGAAGAAGCCCGTCGGCATGCGTATCAACAGCACCGCCATCAATGCGACGATCATGCCGTACAACACCATCGACCGGCCGCGCCTGCCGAGGATGCGTTCCAGCGCGCGAACGTAACGCTCGCGACTGTTCTCGAACATTGAGTTGAATTTCGTGAAGAACCAGCCGTGACGCTCGGCGTGTCCGAGCGGCACGGGCTTCAACAACGTGGCGCACAACGCAGGCGTCAGTACGAGTGCGACGAAAATCGACAGCACCATCGCCGATACGATCGTGACGGAGAACTGGCGATAGATCACGCCGGTAGACCCGCCGAAGAACGCCATTGGCACGAACACCGCTGAGAGCACCAGTGCGATGGCGACCAGCGCACCGGTGATCTGCTGCATCGACTTGCGCGTAGCGTCGCGCGGCGACAGTTGCTCCTCGCGCATGATGCGTTCGACGTTCTCGATCACCACGATGGCGTCGTCCACGAGTAAGCCGATGGATAACACCAATGCGAACAGCGTGAGCGTGTTGATGGTGTAGCCGAACACCGCGAGCGCGCCGAACGTGCCGAGCAGCACTACCGGCACGGCGATGGCGGGAATCAGTGTGGTGCGCCAGTTCTGCAGGAATACCCACATCACGAGAATCACCAGCGCAATCGCCTCGATCAGCGTGTAGATCACTTCTCGGATCGAAATCCGGATGAAGCGCGTGTTGTCGACGGGGAACCAGAGCTCCATTCCCTCGGGTAGCGACGCGGCGAGCTCGGTTGCGCGTTTTTTCACTGCATCGATCGTCGTTAGTGCATTCGCCCCGGGTGCGAGGCGCACCGTCATTCCTGCGCCGGGTCGGCCGTTCGCGCGGCTGATCACCTGGTAGCTGTCGGCGCCGATCTCTACGCGCGCAACATCTGACAATCGCACTGAGGCGCCGTCGGTGGAGCTCTTCAGGATGATGTTGCGGAACTGCTCCGGCGTGCTCAGGCGACTCTGCGCTGTTACGGTTGCGTTGAGCTGCTGGTCCGGGACTGCAGGCTGCGCGCCGATCTCACCGGCGGAGACCTGCGTGTTCTGTGCGCGCACGGCATCGCGCACATCGGCCGGCGTCAGGTTGTACGACACAAGCTTGTAGGGATCGAGCCAGATGCGCATCGCATAGGACGAACCGAAAACCTGGATGTCGCCGACGCCCGGCACGCGCGAGATCGGGTCCAGCAGGTGACTCGCCAGATAGTCGGAGATGTCGACGTTGTTGTAGCGCCCCATCGTGTCGGAAATGCCGACGATCAGCTGAAAGCTGAACTGCGCCTTCTGTACCACCACACCTTGCTGCAGGACTTCCTGCGGAAGCCGTGAACTCGCCTGCTGAACCTTGTTCTGCACCTGCACCTGTGCGATGTCGGGGTTGGTGCCGGCAAGGAACGTGGCGGTGATCTGCACCTGGCCGGTGGACCCCGTCGTGGATGAGAAATACATCAGGTTGTCGATGCCGGTGAGCTGCTGCTCGATGACTTGCGTGACGGAGTTCTGAGCCGTCTCTGCCGAGGCACCCGGGTACGTCGTCTGAATCACCACCTGTGGCGGCGCGATGCTGGGATATTGCTCGACGGGCAGCCGAACGATCGCGAGCGTGCCGGCGAGCGCGACGAAGATCGCGATTACCCACGCGAAGATCGGCCGGTCGATGAAGAATCGCGACAGCATGCTCAGTTACTTCGATGTCGCATGTGACCCGGCAGTCGGTGCGGCTGCCGCGTCGTCGCGCGCGACGAATGCAACAGCGTTCACTTTCTGGCCGGCGTGTGCGAATTGCAGTCCTTCGACGATGACTCGATCGCCGGGATTGATGCCGTTTTTCACCAGCCAGTTCGTACCGACGGTCTGGCCGACCGTGAGCTTGCGAATCTGAACGACACCGTCGGCGTCGACGATCAGCGCCGTTGCGTTGCCGCGTTCGTCGCGGCTCACGCCGCGTTGCGGAACCAGCAGCGCGTTCGGCTCGATACCTTCAATGATGCGGGCGCGCACGAACATTCCCGGCAGCAACACGCCGTCCGGATTCGGAAATTGCGCGCGCAGTGTTACGGAACCGGTGGTGGTATCCACCGACACTTCCTGAAACTGCAACGTGCCATGGTGTGGGTACGCGGTACCGTCCTCGAGCGTCAGCGTGACATTGGCCGTGGTCGAGCCGTCGCCTTCATGCGCGACTGCGCGGCGCAGCGCAAGCAATTCGCTGCTCGATTGATTCATGTCGACGTAAATCGGATCGAGCGTCTGAATCGTCGCAAGCGCCTGATCCTGATTCGCTTCGACCAGCGCGCCCTGAGTCAGGAAGGAGCGGCCGATCTTGCCGGTGATCGGCGCGGCGATGCGTGTGTAGCCGAGCGTGATGCGGGCCGATTCCACATTGGCCTGCTGCTGCTCGACGTTTGCGAGCGCCTGCTGCAGCGCCGCCTGTGCATCGTCGTAGTCCTGTTGACTGATCGACTTCTGCTCGCGCAACGAAACGTATCGGTCGGCTTTGAGCTTTGCCGTTGTGAGCGCGGCTTTTGCATTCGCGAGTTGCGCCTTGGCGCTGCTGTATGCGGCTTGATACAGCGTGTCGTCGATCTGATAGAGCGGTTGCCCCGCTTGAACCAGGCTGCCCTCGGTGAACAGCCGCTTTTTCAGGATGCCGCTCACCTGCGGGCGGACATCTGAAACTTCGTAAGGCCGCGTGCGTCCGGGCAGTTCGGCGGTGAGCACCGCCTCTTGCGGTTGAATCGTTACGACGCCTACTTCGGGGATTCCGCCTTGCTGCGGTCCGCCGTTGCCGCCCTGGCCACAGCCTGCGCAGATCAGGGAAATGATGAGGACACACCGGCTTGGGCGCCGCATGGAAACTCCTGCACTAACGGTTAGTCCGATTGTCGTAGCGACTTACGCCGGATCAGTGGCCGCGCTGACGGATGTGCCTGGCTCGCGGGCCTAACAGACTACTTGAGGGGCGATTGCTCGGATCTGAGGCGCCGATTGTACCTTGGCTCGGGCTCCCAGTCGTGTCCAGTCTCTGCCGAAGAAAGTCGCGTGGAGATGCTTGCTGGCCGCGACCAATGTATGCACGATTGCCCGTCGGAATGGTTCCAGAATGGCTCGACAAAAAAACGGGGAGACCACCGGGCGATGAGATACGAAGCACCCAAGACCATCAAGGAAGCGGCGGGATTGCTCGCCAAGGCGAAAGGCAGTGCCTTCGTGCTGGCGGGAGGCTCGGACCTGCTGGTCCGCCTCAAGAGCGGCATGATCGAACCGGACCTGCTGGTCGACGTCAAACGGATACCGTCCATGCAGACGGTCAGCAAGAACGCGTCCGGCTTCCGCATCGGCGGCGCGGTGCCGTGCGCGGCACTCGGGGAAAACGAAGGGCTCAAGAAGGCGTGGCCGGGCGTGGTGGAGGCCGCGAACCTGATCGGTTCCGACCAGGTGCAGGGCCGCTGCACCATCGTCGGCAATCTGTGCAATGCGTCGCCCGCGGCGGACAGCGTTCCGGCGATGGTGGCGGCGGGCGCGAAGGCGGCGGTCGTCGGGCCAAAAGGCAAGCGCACCATCGCGGTGGAAGACGTCGTTACCGGTCCCGGCAAGACGTCGCTCAAGAAGGGCGAAGTGATCGAGGCGATCACACTGCCGAAGCCGGCGCCGAAGTCGGGCGACGCGTATCTGCGGTTCATTCCGCGCACCGAAATGGATATCGCGGTGGTGAGCGCGGCTGTGTGTCTCACGCTCGGGCCGAAGGGTGTGGTCAAAAAGGCCCGCGTCGCGCTCGGCGCGGTAGCGCCGACCGTGGTGCTGGTGCCGGCAGCGGCCAAGGCGATCGTCGGCACCAAGCTCGACGACGCAGCGCTCGCGAAAATGGCGGCAGCGTGCGAAGCGGCCTGCAAGCCGATCGACGACAAGCGCGGCACCATCGAATTCAGAACCGAGGTTGCGGGCGTTCTTGCACGCCGCGCGGCCGGAATCGCCTATCAGCGTGCAGGGGGTTAATGATGTCTGAGGGAATTCACGTCGCGACCACGATCAACGGCGATGCCGTCGAATACGTCTGTTCGCCGCGCGAGACGTTGCTCGACGTGCTGCGCAACCGGCTCGGGTTGACGGGCGCGAAGGAAGGTTGCGGTACCGGCGACTGCGGTGCGTGCAGCGTTACCGTAGATGGCCGGCTGGTATGTTCGTGCCTCGTGCTCGGCGCCGAAGCCGAAGGCCGCGAGGTGACCACGGTGGAAGGTCTTTCGACCGGCGGCAAGCTGCACACGCTGCAGACCAAGTTCATCGAGCACGCGGCGCTGCAATGCGGCATCTGCACGCCGGGTTTTCTCGTGGCGGCCAAAGCGCTGCTCGACCGCAACCCTGATCCCAACGAGGAACAGATCCGCTATGCGCTGGCCGGTAACCTGTGCCGCTGCACGGGCTACGACAAGATCGTGCGCGCCGTGAGTGCGGCCGCGAAGGAAATCAGGAAGCAACGCTAGTCGTTGCGCTCATCACTGAAAGAAACGCCGGAGGCGAATCGATGGCAACCGATACGACATTCACCAATCAGGAATTCAAGATCGTCGGCACGCGGCCGCCGCGCCCCGACGGCGTAGACAAGGTCACGGGACGCGCGCGATACGGTGCGGATGCGACCGCGGCGGGGCAACTCGTCGGACTCGTGCTGCGCTCGCCGCACGCTCACGCGAAGATCAAGAAGATCGACACGTCGAAAGCCGAAAAGCTGAAAGGCGTCAAAGCGATCATCACCAGCGCCGACCTGCCGGACCTTACGAAAGGCGACCGCGCCATGCTCGACATCCTTGAGAACTGCATGGCGCGCGGTCGTGCGCTGTACGACGGACATGCGGTGGCGGCCGTTGCGGCCGTCGATGCCGAGACAGCACGTCAGGCGTTGCAACTGATCAAGGTCGACTATCAGGTACTTCCGCACGTTACCGATGTCGACGAGGCGATGAAGCCGAACGCGCCGATCGTGCAGCCGCACATCCGCACCGCCGGCATCGAACCGAAGCCGACCACCGCGTCCAACGTCTCGCAGAAGTCTCAGTTCGGACACGGCGACGTGGAAGCCGGCTTCGCGCAAGCCGACGTGATCATCGAGCGCAGCTACAAGACCGAACAAACGCACCAGGGTTACATCGAACCGCACGCGTGTCTCGCGAGTGTCGGTCCCGACGGCCAGGGTGAGCTGTGGGTAACCACGCAAGGCCACTTCACGTTCCGCAACCAGTGCGCCGCGCTGCTCGGCATGGATATCGCGAAGCTGAAAGTGACGTCGTCGGAAATCGGCGGCGGCTTCGGCGGCAAAACGCACGTGTGGGTGGAGCCGGTTGCGCTCGCATTGTCACGTAAAGCGAACCGCCCCGTGAAACTGGTGATGACGCGCGACGAAGTGTTTCGTGCGACGGGACCCACGTGTTCCACGTCGATCGACGTAAAGATCGGCGCAACGCGCGATGGCCGCATCACCGCCGCAACCGCGGAGTTGCGGTATCAGGACGGTGCGTTCCCTGCGATCTGGGGCATGCTCGGCGCGATGACGTCGTTCGCGTGCTACGACCTCGCCAACGTGAAATCGACCGGTTACGACGTGCTGGTGAACCGGCCGAAAGTGGCGGCCTATCGTGCACCGTCGGCGCCTATGGCGGCGTTTGCGGTCGAGAGCACCGTCGATCTCGTTGCGAAGGAACTCGGCATGGACCCGATCGACTTCCGCATCAAGAACGCAGCGAAAGAAGGGACGCGTGCGTCGTACGGTCCGACCTACGGACCGATCGGCATTGGCCCGACGCTTCAGGCAGCGAAGAATCATCCGCACATGAAAGCCCCGCTCGGGAAAAACCAGGGTCGCGGCATGGCGTGCGGATTCTGGTTCAACTTCGGCGGTCAGACGTGTACCGATCTGAACATCGGTGTCGACGGCACAGTGTCGCTGACGGTCGGCACGGTCGACGTCGGTGGTTCGCGCGCGTCGCTGTCGCTGATCGCCGCCGAAGAACTCGGCATTCCGTACGACCGCATCAAGTGCACGATTGCAGACACCGCATCGCTTGGGCACAACGACACGACAGAGGGGAGCCGCGGTACGTTCTCGTCGGGTATGGCGACGATCTTCGCAGCACGCAATGCGATCCAGGTGTTGAAGGCGCGCGCGGCGAAGATGTGGGACATCGACGTCGCCGACGTCGACTGGAAGGACGGCCGGGCGGTTGCTCTGCGCGCCGAGCACGGCAATCTGAACGAGCTGACGTTGAGCGAGATCGCCGCCAAGTCGCCGCAAACGGGCGGGCCGATCGCGGGCCACAACGAAACCGTGGCGGACGGCGCAGGCGTTTCGTTCGCGACGCACATCTGCGACATCGAAGTGGATCCGGAAACCGGCAAAACGAAAGTGCTGCGCTACACGGTGATCCAGGACGCGGGCAAGGCGATTCA